>JAGBJJ010000016.1 GCA_017934525.1 Prevotella sp. | reverse complement strand
CTGACCAACGACTGGGACATGACCGACGAGGAAATCATACTGCACTACAACAAGCGGGGCTCGGCAGAACAGGTCTTTGACCGCCAGAACAACGATTTCGGATGGGCACATCTGCCAAAGTCGTTCATGAACCAGAACACCGTCTTCCTGCTTATTACAGCCATGGCAGCAAATTTCTACCGATACATCGTGGCTTTGCCGCTCATGCCCGTCCTCTTTGGGGTCAAGGTCACAGACAGAGTCAAGAGCTTCCTGTTCAGATTCATCGCCGTGCCTGCCAAGTGGATCAAGACGGCAAGACAGCACAAACTCAATATCTACTCACAAAAACCATACAACCTAATTTGGGAGCACGGATAGATTAACACTCTTCGGTGATGCTTAGGTCAAAGCCTCTCGACCTTACGGGGTAAGGGGAAGGTGTCTGCATACAAGTCATGTCAAGCGTTTCTAAGCCCAGAGTCAGACAGAATCGTCACAAGCAAGGGCTAAATCAGACACTCGAAAAAATATCTGCGGATTTTAGGACAAAAATAAATGTTAAAACATGAGTATGACGCAGTGGTTTTCGCATCTTATCAATAAACGCAGCAGCATCGTTATGGATAAGAACCATACCTTATACCATCTCATGAGCGGTCTCACCACCAGTGAGCCTCGCCTCACCGATGATGAGCGCACCCACATGTGGGCCGCCATCACCCGCCAGGCGCACCGCGACACGCACCGTCGCCAGCTGCTGTGGGCGGTCGCCGCCGTGGTTCTTGTGCTGCTCATCCTCACACCATTCTACTTCTTCCACCATCGCCGTGGCGCAGACCTCGAGCAGATGCTTGCCGAGGTCAGCACGCGGCCGGTGCACACGGCCACTGTGTTCACGGCGAAGGGCTCCGTTGAGGTACCTTCGAAGAGTGTCGTCAGCCTGGATGTTGCCGAAGGGAAGCTATCGGTCAGCCACAATGGCTCCGTTATGGCGGTCGATGCTGGCGATGCCGACGGCCTGGTGGCCTTCGCTGTTCCCGCCCATGCACGTATGGAGGTGGTTCTGGCCGATGGCAGCCACATCACGTTGCGCGAGCATAGCACCCTTGTCGTGCCGTTCGACATCCGGAAGGCCGACATCCGTCAGGTGGCGTTGCAGGGTGAGGCCTATCTCGCCGTGCATCATGAGGAGCAGCACCCCTTCGTCGCCATGGCCGGTGACCTTCGTGTGAGCGTCCTCGGCACGAGATTCTTGGTTGCTGCCGACAAGGGCCGTGCGCAGGAGACCGTCACCCTCCTCGAAGGTGCTGTGGCGGTGAAGAACGACCGTGGCGGCACGACGATGCTCAGTCCCGGCCAGACCTTCGTCTACGACAAGGCCACGGCCCGCAACACCATCCGCCAGGAGCGTGACGCACAGTCCCTCGCCCTCTGGAAGGACGACCTCCTCTCCATCGACGGCGCGTCGCTGACCAGCGTGCTGCAGAAGATAGAGAAGACCTACTGCATCCGCATCCGCTACAACCGCCAGCTGACCGACACCATCTACCTCGGCGGACGGCTGGACACCTCGGTGGGCATCGGACAGGTGCTGCAACGCCTGGAGACCATCGCGCCCATCCGTGTCGTCCATAGCGGCGACCACTATGAGGTGCAGGGACGATAACTACACATTATTATATATGAAACATTGCTCTTTTGCCTATGAAAATCAGACCGCCATCACCAAACTAAAAAATTCGGAAGGATGCTGCAACATCCCCCCGGATACGAGAGTATTCATCCTTGTACATAAACCCGATAAAAGTTGATGTTATGGACAAACATTTCCTAACCTGCAAAAGTATACAAAACTTTGCAGTATGCATTCTGTTGTTAAACATATTTATGGTATTTCCACAAAATTATGCTATTGCTGATGAGAAAACCTGCTATGTGGACCAGAACGACCAAGTCACCCTTAAAGTAGATAACCAGCCCATCAAGAACGTGCTCGCACTCATCGAGCGCAAGACGGGCTATGCCGTGGGCTATAACGCCAACCTCGCCGGCATGGACCGCCTCGTGAGCGTCAACCTCCATGGCGCGTCGATCAGCGCTGCCATGCAGTCGGTGCTTCGCGGCAGCGGCTTGGGCTATAAGATCACCGGCCGCCAGATCCTCATCTTTCAGAAAGCGCAGTCGGCAACGACGCGTGGTGGCGCCGGCCAAGAGATCACTGCCTCCGGCACCGTCACCGACGCCACTGGCACCCCGCTGATGGGCGTGACGGTGAAGAACGAGGCCGGCAAGACCGTCGCCGTCACCGATATGGATGGCCACTTCTCCTCACAGGTGCGGCCGGGCGAGCGGTTGTCGCTGTCGTATATCGGCTTCCGTGAGAAGGATGTCCGTGCCGGTGGCAACCTCAATGTCGCCATGCAGGAGGACAAGGAGCTGCTCGACGAGGTCGTCGTCGTCGGCTATGGTACGATGAAGAAGGGCGACCTCACGGGTTCCATCTCCGCCATCAATGAGAAGGACTTCAACAAGGGTCTCATCTCCAGTCCCTCGCAGATGCTGCAGGGCCGCGTGACGGGTGTCAACGTCACCAACAACGGTGGTGAGCCCGGCGGCGGTGTGACCATCCGCGTGCGCGGAAGCAACTCCATCCGTAGTGGGCAGGACCCGCTCTATGTCGTCGACGGTGTGCCCTTGAACATCAGCGATGACCAGCAGCCTGGTGGTGCCTCCGTCAGCGGTGGTGGCTCACCCGGCACGACAAACCCCCTGTCGTTCCTCAACCCTGACGACATCGAGCGCATCGACATCCTCAAGGATGCCTCTGCCACGGCCATCTATGGTGCACGTGGTGCCAATGGCGTCATTATGATCACCACCAAGAAAGGCGGCGAGGGCGCCATGAAGGTCAGCTACTCCGCTCAGGGCACCGTGTCATGGCTGCCGGAGCAGATGGACATGATGGATGCCAGCGAGTTCCGCAGTGCCGCGAAGCAATACGGCTACGACATCATCGACGGCGGCGCCAGCACCAACTGGCAGGACGAGATCTTCCGCACCTCGTTCTCCAACAGTCACAACCTCTCCATGAGCGGTGGCACGAAGAAGAGTTCCTATCGCGCTTCCATCGGCTATCAGGATCAGCAAGGCATCATCCGCACCAGCGAGATGCAGAAGTATAATGGTCGGTTCTATTTTGCTACCGACCTGCTCAACGACCGCGTGCGCCTCGAGCTGAACACCACCATCTCGCGCATCGACCAGCGCCGCGTGCCCATCGGCGAGAGCGGTGGTGCCGATGGCGACATCATCTACAACGCCCTGCGCACCAACCCGACGTTTCCCATCTATGGCACCGACGGCAAATACTATCAGTACAGCAACGCCAACCGTAACCCGCTGGCGATGATCGACCTCACGCGCGACAAGACCCGCACGGACCGCGCCATCTTCAACGCTACGGCAACAGTAGACCTGACGAAGGGCCTGAAGTATAAGTTCAACATCGCCTTCGACGAGATGAAGGCCACCCGCAAGGTCGAGCAGAAGGAAGAGCTCATCTACCTGGACGACGGCGGCGTGTTCACCACCGGCAATGTCGAGGCCCACAACCTGCTGATCGAGAACTACTTCACCTACGCTCTGAACCTCGCCGACAAGCATAAGTTCGACTTCCTGCTCGGTCACTCCTACCAGCGCACGAAGGACTATATCTATGGCTACGACGAGGATGGCTTCTACATCAACAACATCGGTTACCGCTATGACCTCGCCTTGTCTAAACTGAAGGACCAAATCAGTGGCACGTCGGACGTGACCATCAACGAGCTGCAGTCGTTCTTCGGACGTATCAACTACAACTATATGGACCGCTACCTCGCCACGGTAAACATGCGCGTGGATGGCAGCACGAAGTTTGGTGACAACAACCGCTACGGTGTGTTCCCATCAGCAGCACTTGCCTGGCGTGCCAGTGAGGAGCAGTTCATCAAGGACCTCAACGTCTTCAGCAACCTGAAGGTACGCGCCAGCTGGGGTATCACCGGTAACCAGGAGATCCCGAGCAAGATCTCGCACATGCTCCTCGGCAGCACGGGCAAGAGCGCCATCTTCGGCGTTGGTGGCTCCACGACGCCGGGCGTCACCCTCACCCGTACGCCGAACCCTGACCTGAAATGGGAGAAGACCAACCAGTGGGATGCCGGCATCGACTTTGGTGTGCTTGGCGGCCGCCTCTGGGGTAGCATCGACTACTACGACAAGACCACGAAGGACGTGCTGCTGCAGGTGCCGTCAGCATCACCTGCGCCGACGACCTACGTCTGGCAGAACATCAAGGACATGAAGATCAAGAACCACGGATGGGAGTTTGCCATCAACGGCCGCATCATCGACAAGCGCGACCTCACGTGGGAGATGGGCGTGAACCTCTCCACCTTCAGCAACAAGGTTGAGGACCTGCCCGTGGAATACCTCACCGTAGGCAAGCCGTCAGGACCGGGTCTCGACGGCGAGACGGCACAGGTCATCCGCTCGGGCTACCCCATCGGTACGTTCTGGGGCAAGGTGTTCGAAGGCTTCGACACCGACGGCAAGAGCGTCTTCAAGAAAGACGCCGACGGCAAGGATGTCGAGGAGAAGATTGGTTGCGCTCAGCCCGACTTCACGCTCGGCCTCTCGACCACCGTCACCTGGCGCAACTTCGACCTCACAGCCAACTTCAATGGTGTCTTCGGCAACGATGTGTATAACAACCTCGCCAACGTCATCGACAACCGCGCTTGGCAGAGCGCTGGATACAATGTCACCAAGCGGGCAGCAAATGATACCCAGGAGGCGCTCGGCAATCCTGAGGACTACTCCAGCCGCTACATCGAGGACGGCAGCTACTTCCGTCTGAGCAACCTCACGCTCGGATATAATGTGCCGCTGAAGTCGAACAAGTGGATCAGCGGGCTCTATGTCTATGTCAATGGCACCAACCTCTTCTGCATCACCGACTATAGCGGCTACGACCCCGAGGTGAACGCGTCGCGGTCCACCAATGGCGTGCCCGCACTCGGCATCGGCTGGACACAGTACCCGATGGCACGTACGTTCAGCTTTGGTATGAAACTGGATTTCTAACATTAAATGGAATGCCTTATGAAAAAGATAATGTTTACCGTGCTCGCCGCCTCGCTGCTCGCCACGACGGCCTGCACCAACCTGCATGAAGAAATCCTCAATGAGGAGAACGGACAGAGCCTCGTCAGCGACTCGTCGAACCTAACCGCCGTCATCGCACCGGCGTATATCAATGTCCGCGAGATCTTCTTCAAGAACTTTGAGCTCGCCACCGACGAGCTCTGCATACCTGCCCGTGGCACCGACTGGAAGAGTTCCAACACCCAGCCGCTGACGCTCCACGACTTCAAGGCTACGAACACCAACATCCGATACATCTGGCGTAACACCACCTCCGGCATCGCGGCCTGCAACACCGCACTGCTCACGCTGAGCGAACTGCCGAAGACCGATGAGGTCGTGCAGGACATGGACGAGATGATCTTCATCCGTGCGGTGCTGATGTTCACGCTCAACGATGCCTTCGGACAGGTGCCCTATCGTGACTACACCGAGACCGACTTCTCGAAGTACCCCACACTGCTCAACCGCCAGGAGGCCATCAAGCAGATCGAGAGCGACCTGTTGTCGATACTCCCGACCATCAAGGAGAAGGGACAGGTGGTCTACGGCCACGCCACGAAGGCTGCCGCACAGATGCTGCTGGCGAAGCTCTACCTCAACTGGCAGGTGTTCACCGGTACGAGTCCGGAGTTCAAGGACGGCACCGCTCGTTGGAAGGAGACCATCGACCTCTGCGACCAGATTATCAACAGCGGTAAGTATAAGCTTGCCGATGACTACTGGGCTATGTTCATGGCCGACAATGCTGCCTACCTCGACCAGACGGAGTGCATCTTCCCCTTCGTCAACGACATCAAGGCCGGTGTGTCGGGCGACAGCTGGATGAGCAACGTGCTGCACTACAACCAGACCTTCGGACCCTACACCAAGTTGAACAATGGCTTCTGCACCACACCGGAGTTCTACTATAAGTGGGACCAGACCGACCCGCGTTTCTCCGACGACCGCATGAAGGCGGAGACCGGCTTCAACCTCGGATTCCTCGAGGGCTTACAGCATAAGCCCGATGGCTCGGTCATCTTCACCAAGAAGGGCGACACGCTGAACTATACGCCTAACTTCCCACTCTACGATTGTCCCGAGGAGGGTGGCGTGCGCATCGTGAAGTATGCGCCAAACATGAATGCCAGCAAGTCGAGCAGCTCAGACAATGATGTGCCTTACTTCCGTCTGGCCGACGTCTACCTGATGCGTGCGGAGGCGAAGTATCGCAATGGCGACACCAGTGGCGCACTGCAAGATCTGAACACCATCCGCCGTGCACGGAAGGTGAAGGAGATTACCGCAGCGGAGTTCACACTCGACAAGATCTACGACGAGCGTGGCTTCGAGCTCTACTGGGAGACGGGTGAGAACCGCCGCATGGATATGATCCGCTTCGGTCACTTCTTTGAGGCACGCACCACCAAGCCGAACGTCACCGAACCCTACAAGTACGTGTTCCCCATTCCGCAAGAGGCACTCGAGGGTAACCCGAACCTCAAGCAGAACCCCGGATACGAATAAATTGGAATAAGAGTATAATTCTTTTATTCTAAATTCGATTAATTGACCTTTATATGGAATATAAACGAATCATTCCATTTCTCTCTTTGATTGCCGCACTCCTGGTCCTGCCCGTGAAAGGCGAGGCCCAGGAGCTGCGGTTTCATCAGAATGGCGAGTTCAAGATCTTGCAACTCACCGACATCCACATGAAGCTCCACAACCCGGCTTCGCAGCCCGCGCTGTGGAACATCGATGAGATGATTCGTGCGGAGCAGCCCGACTTCATCGTCATCACCGGCGACGTGGTCTACAGCCGGCCCGCCGACTCGACGTTGCAGGTGGTCCTCGACCGTGTCGCCGCACATGGCCGGCCGTTTGTGCTGCTCTTTGGCAACCACGACGAGGAGCGCGGCATGACCAACACCGAGCTATACGACATCATCCGGAAGGCGCCCCACTGCCTCATGCCCGACAGGGCTGGCCAGCCGTCGCCCGACTACACGTTGCCCATCCTGGCACACGATGGCAGTCGCACCGCTGCCGTGCTCTATTGCATGGACTCGCACAACCACTCCACGCTGCCCGGCGTGAAGGGCTACGCGTGGATGACGCCCGAGCAGGTAGTCTGGTACAACCGTGAGAGCGCCCGCTACACCCAGGCCAACAGTGGCACGCCGCTGCCTGCATTGGCGTTCTTCCACATTCCTCTGCCGGAGTACAGCTACGCGCTGGCCGACGGCAACGACATCCTCGTCGGACACCGCATGGAGAAAGTTTGCTGTCCGCCACTCAACACAGGTCTCTTCGCGTCGATGCGCATCCGCGGCGACGTGATGGGCATCTTCTGCGGACACGACCACGACAACGACTACAGTGTGATGTACCACGACATCCTCCTGGCCTACGGCCGCTTCTCGGGAGGTAACACGGAGTATAACCACCTGCCCAATGGAGCCCGCGTCATCGTCATGAAGGAGGGCCAGCGCTCGTTCGACACATGGATCCGCGTCCGCAAGCAGGGCATCGAGAACAAGACCACCTATCCCTCCAGCTACGTCAAAGACAACTGGAAGGAGCGGCCGTTACCCACTGATTAGGCAGTTACCGTTTATATAGGTCGGCAAGTTTAACTTGCCGATTGATAAAAACGGTACGCAAACCCTTCCGATATCTCAAACCCTTCCGATATCTCTATGTTATGAAGCACCTCGCCCTCATCCTTCTCTCCCTCATCAGCCTGCACGCCACTGCCCAGGACCCCTGGACGGTACGCGCCACAGCTATCGACACCGCCCACTACTACGGTGCCACGGTGGCCAATGGCATGCTCGGCATCACATCGTCGACCACCCCACTACACACGGGTGCGGTGATCCTCTATGGCGCCTACGATGGTGACCCGCACTCCACCATCCCCCGTCTCTTCGATAATGTACACTGCTTCGACCTCGACCTCGCCATCGACGGCGTGCCCTGCGACCTGCAGCACATCGCCGACCGCCGGCAGGAGCTCGACATGCGGCAGGCCACGTTCCGCGACCACTTCACCCTGCCGGGCAAGGCCACCATCGACAGCCGCACGATGGCACTACGGCAGATGCCCTACGCCGCACTCGTCGTCGTCACCGTCACGCCACAGCACGACCTGACGCTCTCCGTCACCAACCGCCACACCATTCCCGCCGGCCTCGTCGGCGTGGAGGGTCGCTACCGTATGATGAAGAAGAAGCGGGCGAACCTCTATCTGCTCTCTACCGACGCACGGAGCCCATGGGCCCAACGAGGCATCACGGCGACATCGTCGTTCCTCTTCCCCACGAAAGACTATCCCGCCGTCACCACCGACTCCACGTCGACGGTTTGGGCTGCCGATAGCAAGACGGCGATGCGATTTACCGTTCGCCTACGTAAAGGCGTGGCCTATACGTTTGCCCTGACAGGTGCCGTGCAGACCGACAACATCCATCCCGATGTCAAGAATGAGGCTGACCGCCTGGCCATCTTTGCCTCCCTCACGGGCATGGCAACGCTCGAGCACGACCACCAGCAGGCGTGGGACCGCCTCTGGCAGAGCGACATCACCATCACCGGCGACCGGCAGGCACAGCAGGACGTGCACGCCATGCTCTATCAACTCTACAGTGCCATACGCGACGGCTCACGCCTGTCCATACCGCCCGCCGGTCTCACGGCGCTGACCTACAACGGCCACATCTTCTGGGACGCGGAGATCTGGATGTACCCTGCCCTGCTCGTCCTCCATCCCGAGCTGGCGCGTCAGATGATTGACTATCGCATCGACCGCCTCTCCGCTGCTCGCCGCAACGCCTTCGCACATGGCTACCAGGGCGCGATGATCCCTTGGGAGAGTGCCGACAGTGGCATGGAGGACACGCCATCGTGGGCGACGACAGGCACCAACGAGCACCACATCACGGGGTGCGTGGCGCTGGCGGCCTGGCAGTACTTCTGCGTCTCGCGTGATACGCTGTGGCTGCGCGACGAGGCGTGGCCACTGCTGCGCGAGACGGCCGACTTCTGGGTGAGCCGCATGGAGCAGGACAGCTCGGGGCAGTGGCACATCCGTAACGTGGTCTGCGCCGACGAGTATGCGGCGAACGTCGACGATAACGCGTTCACCAACGCCATCGCCATGGAGAACCTGCGCATCGCCTGCAAGGCGGCACGACTTCTCGGGCGGCCGGCACGACGCGCCTGGCAGGAGCGGCAGGATGCCTTGCCGATCCTGACGATGGCCGACGGCGTCACGGCGGAGTATGCGGGCTACAGTGGACAGACCATCAAGCAGGCGGATGTCACGCTGCTGTCCTATCCGCTGAAGGCCATCACCGACCCCAAGCAGACGCTGCGAAATCTGGAATACTATAATGGTAAGACGGGCGGAAAGGAGGCGCCGGCAATGACCGAGTCTATCAGCGCCCTGCTCTACAGCAGGATGGGCCATGCCCGCGAGGCGGGCGACTATTTCCGCAAGGCGTATGTCACCCATCTCTGTCCGCCCTTCCGCACAATGGCGGAGTGCCAGGGCGGCACCAATCCTTATTTCCTCACCGGGGCGGGCGGCATCCTCCAGGCGGTTATCATGGGCTTTGCGGGCTACGACATCACCGACGAGGGCCTCCGTCGCCTGCAGGGCACCGTTCTGCCTGAAGGTTGGAAGTCCGTGATCGTGAAAATTTTGCCAAATGCACATGATACCCACGAATGCAATGATGAAGAAGATTTTAATGATGATCGCCCTTGTGGCAACCGTGTTGACTCCTGTGCACGCCACGCCACGTAACCCGTCGTGGCTCTCCCACGCGGTGTTCTATCAGATCTATCCATCGTCGTACATGGACAGCGATGGCGATGGCATCGGCGACCTAAGGGGCATACAGTCGCGGCTCGGCTACCTCAAGACCCTGGGCATCACGGCCATCTGGCTCAACCCCATCTTCGAGTCGGGGTGGTTTGATGGAGGCTATGACGTCATCGATTTCTACAAGGTCGATCCCCGCTTTGGCTCGAACAGCGACCTCGTAGCACTGGTCAGCGCCGCCCATGCTGAGGGACTGAAGGTCTGTCTGGACCTGGTGGCAGGACATACCAGCAACCGCTGCGCATGGTTCCAGCAGAGCGCCACAGGAGGCGCCGACGACCGCTATGCCGACTATTACATCTGGACCGACACCATTTCGCCCAAAGATCAGCAGGACATCGTGGCGCGCCATCAGGCCCCCAACCCGCTCTCGAGCACCATTGGCAAGTATGTAGAGGCGGATGCCAAACGTGGAAAGTATTATCTGAAAAACTACTTCG
>JAGBJJ010000015.1 GCA_017934525.1 Prevotella sp. | reverse complement strand
TAGCCTTCTCGAACTCGGGATGCTGGTTGTACACTTCCTCTACAGACTCCAGCACTTCGCGCACGGCCTGCAGATACTCCGACTCACCAGGATGCTTAGCCTCCAGGTGCTGCATGATTGTTTCAACTTTCATAGTAGTTTAATTAAAGTTTACTTAAAAGTGTGTTATTGTTTTTAACGGCACAAAAGTAGACAAAAATTCTGTGTCGGCCAAAGAAAAACTGTGAAAATAACGAAAATTCGCCGAAAATGCTTGTTTTTGTGCGCCTCACTTCTGAAAGTTATACCTAAAGTCTCGCCAGTTGACTCTTATGTCATCTTTACCCTCGCCTGTGTTTGGGGCAAAATGTGTGCCGTTTAGGCCATAGCGACTGACATCCAGCCCCAAAATGGCTTGCATTTTGCCGCATAATGACAATTGGGGGGGGGCAGTGCTTTCTTTGTGGTGTTTCGCCGTTTCCAGTGATGAAAAGGACTGTAAATGATTGCCATTTTTCATCTATATGCAATAAAATAACAAAAATATTTGGTCGTTTCGTTACAATTTGCTACTTTTGCGGTACGATTCCTAAGAAACTATTCGTTTAACTTTAATTTGGTTGATTCATGAGAAGATTTACTATGCTCGCCTTTGCAGTCTTGTTTGGTATGACTGCAAGTTTCGCCCAGACAACGGCGAAAAGAGAAGTGAAGCTGCCTGCCGCCATGGCCAAGGAACTTCCAGTCAACAGTGAGAAACACCAACGTCCTGACCTGCAGCGCCAGAATGCGCTGCTGACGCCCCATTCGCGCCAGCTGTTAGGCGGCCAGCGCACGGACCGGCTGCAGATGCCTTGGCAGAAAAGCACCGCGCGCAAGGCTCTGAGCGATGAGCCTATCTACCAGCCTGAGGGCACCTATCAGCTTTACAGCTTCAATGGCGACGGCTACGCCTCGTCGTGGTTTGGCATCCTGGCCGACCACTTCGTGGGCAAGGTGGCCGAGGTGGTCGTGGGCAGCAGCAACGATATCTACGTGAAGAATCTCATGACCGAGTATACCTATGGCACCTGGAGCAAGGGCGTCATCAGCGGTTCGAAAGTAAACTTCGACTTCCCCCATCAGATAGAGCTGGAAGGCAGCATCTACTACCTCTGGCTGATGCGCTACGACGCAGAGCAGGGCACCTATGCTGCCGAGGACGGACTGAACACGCTGACGCTCGACTACGACCCGCAGACGGGCGGCATGACTACACCGGCCGGCAGTGATTTCGCCACGGGTGATGTGGTCATCGGCCTGGGCGACGAAACGGGCGCGTGGTATGGCTATGCCGACTACAACCTCTCGCTGGCGCCCGTCACCGACGAGCCTGTGGAGGCACCCGAGGGCCTGCAGACCGAGCAGTATTCGGTGGTGGCCGACGGCTTCGACGGCACCATCGCGCAGGTGGGCTTCGTGGGCGACGAGGTCTACGTGCAGGGACTCTATGGCGGCATGCCCGAGGCTTGGATCAAGGGCGTGAAGGATGGCGACCGCGTGACATTTAAGTCGGGCCAGTACTTAGGTGCCGACCTGTCGGCCGGCTTCCACCAGTATTTTGTCTCGGCCACCTACGACTACGAGAACGACGAGAATTACGGTCCTAGCTACACCTACTATCTGAACAACGACGACGTGGTGTTCACCTACGATGCAGCCGACAAGTCGCTGCGCACCAGCCAGACCTTCCTGGTCAATTCCGGCACCGAGCAGGTGAACTATGCCGCCGTCTATCGCGGCGCCCTGCTGCGTCCATTCACCGAGGTGGCTGCCACGCCCGCTGCACCCGAGTGGATTGAGATTTACAACGGCGGCTGGAACTACTATAAGTCTGGCTGGGGCTGGGGCTATGTGCACTTCAACGTGCCCTGCGCCGACGTCGACGGCAACTACATACTGCCTGACAAGCTCTCCTATATTATATATATACGCGTGAACGGCGAAGAGAAGCCACTGGAGCTGAACTGGTATGACTATCGGAACCTGACTGAAGCCACGATGAGCGAGATGCCCTACGCCTTCTCTGACGGCTGGGACATTTATGCCAACGGCATCGAGCGTGAGATTTACTTCTACGTAGTCGGTCCTGAAGCCTTCGGTCTGCAGACCGTCTATCGGGGTGCAGGCGAGGAGCGCCGCTCCGACATCGTGTGGCAGGAGTTCGACGGTGTTGCCAGCGCCGTGCAGCCCGATGCTGCCACGCCCGTCAGTGCGCCTGAGCTGAACCTGAAGACCGGACAGTCGTGGTGGAGCGGCTTTGAGTTGGTGAATCATGGCAACCGCGGCATAAGTCGCGTGGAATACACTGTGGAAGTCGACGGTCAGACCTACACCAACGAGGAGACCGTCAATGTGCCGAATATCTTCGGACGCTATACTGAGGTGCCCTTCGAGATTCCGGCCTTGAGCGAGAAAGGGGCTTATCCCTACACCATCACCGTAGTGAAAATCAATGGCGAGCCTAACGAGGATCCCTCGCCGGTCATCAGCGGCGTATGCAATGTGTACAACACGCTGCCTAAGCACCGCTCAGTGCTCGAGGAGTACACCGGCACCTGGTGTGGCTACTGTCCCCGCGGCTTCGTGGGACTGGAAGAGATGAACCGCCTCTATCCTGACGACTTCATCGGCGTCAGCTACCACAACTCTGACCCGATGGAGATTACCTCGCAGTTCCCCAATACGGTGTCTGGCTACCCTGATGCGTGGCTCGACCGCGTGGTGCAGACCGACGCCTTCTGTGGCGACAGCCAGTATGGCACGTTCGGCATCGACCAGGCTTGGCTTAAAGCCTGCAGTGTCTTTGCTCCCGTTGCCGTCGAAGTGGAGAGCCGCTGGGCCGACGATGAGACGCTCGAAGCCACGGCTTACGTCACCTTCCCCCTCGAGCATGCCGAGTGTCCCTACGAGGTGGGCTTCATGCTCACGCAGGATGGCATGACCGGCACCGAGAGCGGTTGGACCCAGTCTAACTACTACAGTGGTGAGGAGGGATGGCCTGAGTCGATGGACGAGTTTACTCAAGGTGGCAGCAAGGTCAGCGGCCTGGTGTTCAACGATGTCCTCGTGGCCCGTTCGGGCATTGCCGGCATCCAGGGCTCGCTCACGGCTCCCATCGTGGCCGATGTGGCTCAGCAGTGCAGCTACTCGTTCAAGATGTCTGACGTGGTGAACACCTCGAAAGAAAACATCGTGCAGGACAAGGAGAAGCTGCGCATCATCGCACTGGTCATCGACACCCGCGATGGCTCCATCGTGAATGCCAACAAGGCCATGGCCGGCCAGTCGTCGCTGACCACTGGCATCGCCCGTCCCGCCTTGTCGCAGGATGAGGTCGTCAGTCGTGTGGACTACTACGACCTGCAGGGTCGCCGCACCGTGAAGCCCAGTCAGGGTCGCCTCTATCTGAAGACCGAGACCCTCAACAACGGTCAGGTGCGCACCACGAAGGTTCGTATGTAGCTTTTATTTTCATGCAAAAAGAGAGAGACGGAAACTCTCTGCACTCTTAAATAAGATTGCAGTGTTTCCGTCTCTCTCTTTGCATCAAAGCCAAGAGGTGGAAGCTCTTACTTCCAGAAAAAAAGTGGTGAGACTACTGCCCGCCCAGCAGTTCAAAGTAGCTGATGATGTCTTCCCACGTCTTAAACTGGTCGCTGCCAAATTCCAGACGGGTGGCAAGCTCAGAATGAGAGTCCTGCCGCTCAATGAGGTAGTCGCCGTAGAGCAGGTGGCGCTGGTTGGTGAAGATGGTGTGCCCCCATGCCGGCACGTTGACATACTCCTGCAGCCAAGCCACACTATCGGCGTAGACGTGGCTGGTGCTCGTGGGAGCCGGACAGACAAAATACACTTGATAACGCTCAATGAGGAACCTGACAGCCTTCTGAAACGAGCTGGCCGGTTCATTCCCTCTCCCTTTAGAGGGGGCTGGGGGGAGGCTCGATAGGCCCGCCTCTATACCTATATATATAATAGGCCGATCGCGCCCTTCCTGACGGTCGTCAATCCAGCGGATGACGGGCAGCACGGAGTGCATGAACGAGCGGTCGTCCATGCGGTGCTCGCCGTGGAAGCTGACGGCCTGCGGGTAGTGCTCGCTGAAGAGCCCCATCGTGTCCACCTGGTCGTCTTTGTCGCCGAAGAGACCGTAGACGCGGCGGCTGTCCTCCTCGTCGAGCCCCTCGAAGCGCCGTTCCGACACTGTGCGGTATTCCTTTACCAAAGCCTTGTCTACATAGAACGTCTGTACGCCGTCCTGACGCGGGTTCTGAAATGTCTGCGTCCCCGTCATGCCGTGGGCCGCCATCGTGTCGGCAATCTGCAAGGCAGGGTTACACAGTATGCGGTCGTAGCCGCGCAGCTGCTCAGCATACATGCCGCCCATCGACGTGCCGATGATGAGGCTCGGCTTCTCCTGTTCGCACGTCTGGCGCAGCAGAGCCATCGCCTCCTCAGGGTGCACAGGCAGGTCAGGGGCAATGATACGTGCCTCAGGCAGCACCGTGCGCAACCTTGTCACCGTGCCCGACTGTCCGCTGGATGCGAAGCCGTGGACGTAGAGCACCGTCTTCCCTTTCATCAGCTCGGGAAACTGTTTCACATATTGATTTTCCATAACGTATGCAAAATTACGAAAAATCGATGGAAGTGCAAAAGGAAATTCGGCTTTTCTGCCTGTTTTTTTACAGAAACGACCTCCTGTCTATGGTTGTGTTCGCAAACAAATGTTACCCTCAAAATGTGCGGATGAAAGGAAAAATGTAAAGAAATAGCTTGATTTATGTCAATTTATAATCGAATTTGAACAAAAATAAGTCGAAAAGTTTGCGGATTGTAAGAAAAGGCCGTATCTTTGCACTGTGTTTTTCATAGTATTAGATTTAAGGTTAACAAAGGTTGGGTCACAGCGGTGACCCTTTTTTTATGCCTTTTCGGCTGCAGGGAACAAAAAATATCAATTTTTTTCTGTGTGAATCCTTGCTATATTAGAAATTTTTTGTAATTTTGTAGTCGGTAAGTAAAAAATTCACATAGTATTAACCCATTAAAAACAAAAAGTGTTATGAAGAAGTATTTAGCAGAAATGGTTGGTACGTTCGTACTTACGTTCTTGGGTTGCGGCACAGCAGTAGCTCTGGGTTGCGGTAGTGACACCGCTTCAATCGTCGGCACTGCCATTGCTTTCGGTCTCTCGGTGGTCGCTATGGCTTACACCATTGGCGGCATCAGCGGATGCCATATCAATCCTGCCATCACGCTGGGTTGCTACCTCACGGGGCGCATGAATGCTAAGGACTGCGGTATGTACATGATCTTCCAGGTCATTGGCGCTGTGATTGCAGCAGCTCTGCTGGCCCTCATCGTCTCTACAGCTGGCGATGCGGCCGTGATTACCACCTCTACGGGTGCCAACGCCTGCACGTATGGCGTGACCAACGGCCTTGTCGTTGAGATTGTGCTCACCGCTCTCTTCGTGCTCGTTGTGCTCGGCGCTACGTCGAAGACCAACGGCGCAACCAACAACTTCGCAGGTCTGGCCATCGGTCTGAGCCTTATTCTGATTCACCTCGTGGGCATCCACTTCACCGGCACGTCGGTGAACCCCGCCCGCAGCATCGGTCCTGCCCTGTTCGAGGGTGGTCAGGCTCTGAGCGACCTCTGGGTGTTCATCGTAGGTCCGCTGGTAGGTGGTGCCTGTGCAGCCGGCATCTGGAAGATGATTCATCCCGACAAGCAGTAAGAGAAATCAACAAACGGCTGTCAGACAGCCTACACGATAAAAATAATCCCCGGAGCGTTGGCGTTTCGGGGATTATTTTGTACCTTTGTATGCGTTAAACAATGATTTGTATATATGGAAAACCTGACTATTGCGGGGACACCCCTTCCCTACATGCCTTGGGAGGAGCGTCCTGAGGGTAGCAATGTCGTGATGTGGCGCTCGGAGCGCAACCCCATCATACGGCGCGACCTGCTGCCTACGTCTAACAGTATCTTCAACAGTGCCGTGGTGCCTTTCGGCGATGGTTTTGCCGGCGTGTTCCGCTGCGACGACACCAACCGCCGCATGACGCTCCATGCCGGTTTCAGTGCCGACGGCGTAAACTGGGACATCGATGCCGACACCATCCACTTCGAGGGTGCCGATGCTGAGGTAGGGCAGTGGGTCTACGGCTACGACCCGCGCGTCTGCCGCATCGGCGACCGCTACTGGGTCACCTGGTGCAACGGCTATCACGGGCCCACCATCGGCGTGGCCTGGACCAGCGACTTCCGCCGCTTCCATCAGCTGGAGAATGCCTTCCTGCCCTACAACCGCAACGGCGTGCTCTTCCCCCGGAAGATAGGTGGCCGCTATGCCATGCTCAGCCGTCCGAGCGATACGGGCCATACGCCTTTCGGCGACATCTTCTACAGCGAGTCGCCCGACATGGAGTTCTGGGGGCGCCACCGCCACGTCATGTCGCCCGCGCCTTTTGAGCAGAGCGCCTGGCAGTGCATGAAGATAGGGGCGGGGCCTGTGCCCATAGAGACCAGCGAGGGCTGGCTGCTCATCTTCCACGGCGTGCTCCGCTCGTGCAACGGCTATGTCTATAGCTTTGGGTCGGCCCTGCTCGACCTCGATGAGCCGTGGCGCGTGCTGGCCCGCAGCGGTCCCTACCTGCTCTCGCCGCAGATGCCTTACGAGCAGATGGGCGACGTGCCCAATGTGTGCTTCCCCTGCGCTGCCCTCCACGACCCGGCAACCGGTCGTCTGGCCGTCTATTACGGCTGTGCCGACACCGTCACCGGCCTGGCCTTCGGCTATATCCCCGAGATTATCGAGTTCACCCGCCGTACATCGATTGTTTGAGAAAAAAAACGAAAATAGCGACAATCATGAAGAAGACGAAATGGACAGGCTGCCTCGTGGCAGTATTGATGGCGGTGCTGCCCGTGGGCGGCATGGCCCAGAGACTGACAGACCTCGTGAACCCCTATATCGGAACAGGCGGCCACGGCCATGTGTTCCTCGGCGCCAACGTGCCCTTTGGGCTGGTGCAGCTCGGACCGACCCAATATACTCACGGCTGGGACTGGTGCTCAGGCTACCACTACAGCGACTCGGTGCTGGTGGGCTTCTCGATGATGCACCTCAGCGGCACGGGCATAGGCGACCTGGGCGACGTGACGCTGCTGCCCACGCTCAGCCCTGAGCAGCGCGACGCGCTGTTCTCACACCGGGCCGAGCGCGTGCGCCCCGGCTACTACAGCGTGACGCTCGACGGCGGCATCCATGTGGAGCTCACCGCCACCGAGCGCTGCGGCCTGCAGCGCTACACGCTGCCTGCCGACGTGGAGCGGGGCTATGTGCGCCTTAACCTGAAGCACGGCATCGGCTGGGACGCCCTCACCGACTGTCGGGCCAGGGTGGAGAGTGCCACTACCGTCAGCGGCTACCGCTACTCAAAGGGGTGGGCCGCCGACCAGCGCATCTACTTCGTGGCAGAGTTCTCGCGCCCCGTCAGCGTGGCTGCACAGCAGGGCGACAGCATCACTGTCTTCTCGTTTGCCAACGAGGCTGAACCGCTGCAGGTGCGCATCGGCCTCTCGCCCACCAGCGTTGAGGCAGCCCGCGCCAACCTGCAGGCTGAGCTCTCTACATGGGACTTCCGCACCGTCATGGCCCAGGCCGACCGAAAATGGAATGCGCAGCTGCAGAAGCTCCGTGTGGCAGGTGGCACAACCTCCGACAGGACCGTCTTCTACACAGCCCTCTACCACACCATGACGGCTCCCTCGCTCTTCTGCGATGCCGCCGACAGCCAGAAGCTCTACACCACCTTCTCCCTTTGGGACACCTATCGCGCCGCCCATCCGCTCATGACGCTCATCCACCCTGAGATGCAGCACGACATTGCCGCTACCTTTTTAAGTATATATGAGCAGCAGGGCAAGTTGCCCGTGTGGCACCTGATGGGCAACGAGACCGACTGCATGGTGGGTAACCCCGGCATCCCCGTGATGGCCGACCTGGTGCTGAAAGGTCTTATCTCAGATGAGTCAAAGACGAGTCTTAAGCTTTCGTCAGTCCTTTCTGCACTCACCGCCTCGGCCATGCTCGACGAGCGCGGCATGGACCTGCTGAAGCAGTATGGCTATCTGCCCTTCGACCTTCACCCAGAGCACGAGACGGTGGCCAAGGGCCTGGAGTATGCCCTGGCCGACTGGTGTGTGGCCCGCGTGGCCGAGAAGCTGAAGGACAAGAAGACGCAGCGCTACTTCGACCGTAGGGCATTGGCCTATCGCCAGTATTTCGACGCGAAGTCGCTCTTCATGCGCGGCAAGGACTCGAAGGGGCAGTGGCGCACGCCCTTCAACCCCTTCCACGCCGTACACCGGCAGGATGACTACACCGAGGGCAACGCCTGGCAGTACACCTGGCTCGTGCCCCACGATGTCCACGGGCTGGTGTCGCTCTTCCCTTCAGAGCAGCGCTTCGTCGAGAAGCTCGACTCGCTCTTCATCGTCGAGGGCGACCTTGGCGAGGAAGCCTCACCCGACATCAGCGGCCTCATCGGGCAGTATGCCCACGGCAATGAGCCCAGCCATCATATCCTCTATATGTATAACTACGTCGGACAGCCGTGGAAGGGTGCCCGCCTCATCCGCCAGGTGCTGCGCCGGTTCTATCATGCCGACTTCGACGGTCTCTCGGGCAATGAAGACGTCGGGCAGATGTCGGCCTGGTATATCCTCTCGGCCATGGGGCTCTATCAGGTAGAGCCTGCCGGCGGCAAATACATCATCGGCTCGCCGCAGTTCAGCGAGGTGACCATGCAGGTGGGTGGCGGCAAGACTTTCACCGTGCGTGCCACTGGCAACAGCGATGAGAACATCTACGTGCAGCGTGCGCTGCTCAACGGTAGTCCCTACACCAAGTCGTACATCATGTACGCCGACATCGTGCGGGGCGGCACCCTCGAGCTCGTGATGGGCCCGCAGCCCAGTGGCTGGGGCACAGCCAAGAAGGACAGACCGTAGGAAAGTGAAAAAGAATTCCGGCCAGAATTTGTTGAATTCCGGCCGGAATTCTTTTTATTTTGGCCAAAATTTCAGGCAGGCTTGTGAAAGAGTGATAGAAAAACTCTCCGCCTTACCCTCCTGCATGCTCTATCAGCCCGACAAAGCAGAGGCCAGCGAGGCAGTGGAATGGTCTTTCACCTCCTACGAAAAGATGCTCAGAAATGGCTATTTCCTGGAGTAGGAAGAGAGGAAAAGGGTTGGGGGTGTATAGCAGAAATAATCAAGAAGAACAAAAATGGCCTTTACAAGGCTTGTGAATAATAATAATAAATCTCGATTTTTTTTATTATTGAAAAGTCTTGTATCTTTGCATCGTTGCTCAGAACATTGCCGAAGCCAAAGGGTGAAGGCTATGAGACGGAAACCTGTATAGTAGGAAAGACTTACTTGTATAAGGACAAGCGCGTAAACGTGAGTCCTTGACGTATTGAGCATGACTTCGAGGAATCTGGCAGTTCCTAGGCTGTTGTCAAATATTAAAACAACAATGGCACCCATGGATATGCAGTATCCGACAAATGATTTGCTGACAGCCATTATTGAATCTGATGCGGTCATCGTTGTTTATGTACATATCGGCGTGGTAAACTATGTTATCCTGACAAGTATTTTGGTAACTATTGCAAGGTATATCCATTATTTGGAATCAGTTTACAGCAGAGACCCCCCATCCGGTTATAGGTGTGGTAATCATATTGTTGCCAGAAGGGGAAGTCTCCAAGGCCCAGACGGTCTATAACTTGACTACAATAAATAAAATTTTGAATAGAAATTATGGTAAATAATCAAGCTTTCATAACAAAGGATGACAATCCTGTTAAGGTAGAAACACATGATAATGTGGAGTCGTCTTCCACAATTGATTTGATATGCAGTGCTATTGACGAAAAATGTTCAGTAGTGATTGAATATCGCAATTCTACTGAAAACCTTATGTGGCACTATCTCACAAGCATTAAGTTTTCGAAGAATCACGGAAAAGAGTATATTATTGCATACAGTTTGACGGTAAATAAAGAGCTACAGTTTAAAATTGAAAGGATACAATCTTTATCTATTATTCCGTCTGTTATTCCATGAAAAGACCTTCTTTGTGACGCTGTAGAAAAGAATGACACAATAAAGATTCTATTAAGAAATGACGATGGTATTCTAAGAACTTACCATGTGGAAGATTATGAAAGCAAAGAGGGCGAAATATTTTGTTATTGTAGAGAGTTGCAGAAGAATGTAAATATAGAGATAGACGCAATTGTTTTTGCAGAAACAATATGGAGAATACTATCAGCAGAAGAATGGTCTGCACAAACAATACTTCAGGATGGCATTTATGTTTTTTATTGTATGGCAGATAACCATTCTGTGTATGAAATGTACAATATGCGGAAGGGGGATAGGTTTAACAAATATTTTACTGGTAAATATGAACATGTAGATGGATGGAATACAGTTTTCCCTATAGCTTATCATTATGTCCCTTATTATCTATTTTATATGCACAAGTGGAAGACTGATGAGTGGTTTAAAGAGAATGAGATGGCTATTTTTTCATATCTGAAGGACGGAACGTTAGAATACGGCTTTATAGATAATCAACTTCATCCAGAACATCATAGGCTTCTATATGAAGATGACATTTATTGGGATAGAAGAGATATACTGGGATGATATAAGAAAAATCGGACTACATAAATTTGTTCCTTTTAGTCGGATAGGTAGTATACCTTGGTGGAACAGATATTTTGAATACGATAATGAATAGAAATCAAGGCATCTGAAGATGAAATAGATGCGGTTTGTTTGAGCTTGCAATATATATATATGGCACCGGTCGGATCTTCTGTTGATCACGACCGGCGCTGTGATATAGAAGGGATGGGGCGGGCTTCGTTCTGTCCAAATCTCCAAGATGGGATTTTGGCAGCAGCATTCTTTTTTGATATTGAACTACCACGACCAGATAATCGTGCTTGAGTCGTTGCTTCGTTGCTGAGTACTGCGGTTTCCAAAATAGTCGGTGGAAGATGTGGATGTCCCCTGTGTCTGGCCATAGCGATTACGATGCGTCGTGGTTGTGTTGCCAAAGTAATCGGTTGACGTGGTAGAGGTCCCGATGGACCGGCCGTAATTATCGGAATAGGTAGTGTTGGTATTGCCAAAAAAATCGGTGTTCGACCTAGCTGTGCCCGTTGTGTTGCCATAACGGTCACGGTGCGTCGTGGTTGTGTTGCCAAAGTAATCGGTCGATGTAGTAGATGTTCCGATGGTGTTGCCATAGCTGTCACGGTGAGTCGTCGTCCTGTTCCCGAAATAGTCCGTTGACGAGGTCGACGTGCCGGTCGTCTGTCCATACTGGTTGCGATGGGTCGTCGTCTGATTGCCAAAGATGTCGGTCGTCGTTGTCGATGTGCCGACATTGTACTGAGCGCTGGCTGAGATGGCAAATGCGATGGCCATCAGCATCATTGATAATTTCTTCATAGTTGTTCTTTTTTTAAATGGTTATTACTTTTTCCTGCCCTGCTTTATTTTTGCTTTGAGAGAATCCAATGCCATAGAGGCTTTATAGCTGCCGTGCTTCTTGCCCTTCCTGTAGTCCTTCTTTGCTGCACTCCAGTTGCCAAGCATCTCGTATGCATAACCACGCATGTAGAAGATATCACCATTATAATACTCTGTCGACAAAGCCCAGTTGACTCGGTTGATGACCTCCTGCCATCGATGTTGCCGGAATGCCTCTGCAGCCTGATTCGTATATAATTCGAAGTCAGCCTTCCGTCTGGCTGCCGTTTCGGCTAAAGCCCTGAGATACATGTCTGTAACGCTCGAGTCATACAAGTCCATTGTTGGCAGTTGCGCCCAGGAGTCGTATGCGTAAACCTGCGCATTGATGCCAGTTGTTGTTAAGCACATGAGTGCTACTGTTAATACTTTCTTTTTCATATTACTAAAGTTTCGCAAGTGATGGCGCACCTGCATAATTTAACATAAAATAGGAATAAAAAAGGCTTCGAAGTTTGCTCAACTCACTGAAAATGAGTAACTTTACAATCGCCAAACAGTAAAGTGCAAACTTAGAAGCCGTG
>JAGBJJ010000097.1 GCA_017934525.1 Prevotella sp. | reverse complement strand
GAGACCCGTGTCGCCGTGGGGGCCGCCGATGACAAACTTGCCCGTGGGGTTGACGTAGTATTTTATATGGTCGTTGAAGAGGGCGAGCACCTTCTCCGAGTGTATCTGCGCCTTCACGCGGGGCATCAGGATGTAGATGACATCATCTTTGATGCGGGCCAGCATGGGCTCGTCGGCGTCGAACTCGTCGTGCTGCGTAGAGACGACGATGGTGTCGATGCGCTGGGGTATGCCCTCGTCAGAATACTCCACCGTCACCTGGCTCTTAGAGTCGGGGCGCAGGTAGGTCATCTCGCGGCCCTCCTTGCGTATGTCGGCCAGCGTGCGCACGATGAGGTGTGCCAGGTCGAGCGTCACGGGCATGTAGCTCTCCGTCTCGTTGGTGGCATAGCCGAACATCATGCCCTGGTCGCCGGCGCCCTGCGAGAGGTCATCTTCATTGCCGGTGGAGGTTTTGTCCACACCCCTTGCTATGTCCTGGCTCTGCTCGTGGATGGCGGCAAGGATGCCGCACGAGTTGCCGTCGAACTGGTATTCGGCCTTGGTGTAGCCTATGCGGTTGATGGTATTGCGGGCAATGGTCTGCAGGTCGATATACACATCGCTGCGCACCTCGCCCATAATCACCACCTGTCCGGTGGTGCAGAAGGTCTCAATGGCGCAGCGGGCCTGCGGGTCGTAAGCCAGGAACTGGTCGACGAGGGCGTCGCTAATCTGGTCGCACACTTTGTCGGGATGTCCCTCCGACACTGACTCTGATGAAAAAAGATATGCCATGATTTTTCTTGCTTTTATGTCTATTTATCTCCTTGAGGGTGCAAAGGTAGCAAAAAAACCGCACACGACCAACGTTTTAGCTGAAATAATAGCTAAAACAGAATGAATCACGACGTAAATCATCCTGTTTTTTTGCCACGCCCTCGCTCCTACGAGCTGCCGCCATCGCAATGCCGTCAGCCGCAAGCGCTGCGAAATAACGGCCGGAATTAAACAAATTTTGGCCGGAATCTGCTCGATTCCGGCCAAAATTCAATTCTATGTTTCTTGATTAAGAAAGCATACTTACTTCTTCTCGGGGGTCATGATGACCTCCACCTCGTTGCCGCTGGCCAGGATGACGTCGCGGAAGAAGGCAGCCAGCTTCTCGGGCGTGAGAGCCTCGACGGTCTTCTTGTAGTCGGTGTACATGTCAACGCCGTAGTCCTTCCAGGTGGTGATGGTGTTCAGCCAGTAGTTGTTGTTCTTGGCGCTGATGTCGGCCTGTTTCAGCATGGCCTCCTTCACCTGGCGCAGGCTCTCGGCGTCAATGGTCTTTGCGCACTGAGCGATACCCTCGTGGAGCAGGCGCACGGCAATCTCCTCCTTGTCGGGGTTCATGGGGCAGTAGGCCTGCAGCTGAGCCACAGCTTCCTTGCCGCTGAGGTTGAAGCCGCCGCTTGCGCCGCAGCTGTAGGCAGCACTCTCTTCCTCGCGGATGTTCTTCAGATAAATCATCGTGAGCACCTGACCGGCAGCGTCGATGAGGACATTGTTCTCCAGCGTATAGGGAGCCTTGGCCGTCCAGACGATGACGTCCATGGCCTTGTTTTCAGCCTCGGTGTGGAAAGCGTTGCGCACCTTGCCTTCAGCGAGCGAGCGCACATCGCGGAACATTTCGGGCTTACCCTTGCCGGGCAGCGATGCCACATACTGCTCGAGCAGCGGGCGGATGGTGGCCTCGTCGAACTTACCGACAATGACGAAGGTGAACTGCGATGCGTTCTTGAAGCGGTCCTTATGGATGTCGAGGATGCGGTCGTAGCTGATGTTCTTCAGGTCTTCCACCTGCAGGTTCAGGAAGCGGGGGTCGTGGGCATAGATGGTGGCCGTGAGCGAGTCGCCGTAGACGGCGTCGGGCGAGAGACCCTTGTTCTTCAGGCCCATCTCAAGCTGCGTCATCAGGTTGTTGAACTGCTTCTCGTCCTTGTTGACCGAGGTGAAGTAGAGGTACATCATCTGGAACATGGTCTCGAGGTCCTTCGGCGTAGAATGAGCCGTGACATACTGACGGGTGAGACCCATCGAAGCGTCGGCGTTGACCTCCTTGCCAGCGAGGGCCTTGCTGAGCTCGGTGCTCGAGAAGTTGCCGATGCCGCTCATACCAATGACCTGGTCGAAGACCTTCAGGTTGGTGTAGTCAGCTTCGCCATAGAGGCTCTTGCCGCCCATTGAGTAGGCCTGCAGGATGACCTGGTCGTCTTTATAGTCGGTGGGCAGGAGGATGACCTTGGCGCCATTAGAGAGCGTGAGCTCCTTGGTGCCGAACTTACCGGCGGCTTCCTTCTTGATTTTACCTTTCTTAGGCAGCTGCGTCATGAGGGGCTCGTCTTTCACGTTGTCGACGTAGGCGGTGAGCTGCTCGGCACGTGCACTGGCAATGGCAGCCTTCATGTCATCCTCGGTGGGATAGGTCAGGCCGTCGGCCTCGCGGGCCCACTCCATGACGACGAGGTTCTTGTCGGTGTCAGAGATGAGCTGGGGCAGCACCTGGTTGATGGCCTCAACGGGGATGTTGGGGGCAATCTGGTTCATAATCTGATAGAGCATCTCGATAGAGGGGATGGGCTCGTTGGTGAGGAAGTGGTCGGTGTACTCATTGCCGAAGTGGTCGTTGGTGAACTTGGCGCGGTTGGTGTACTGCTTCTCCAGCGAGCTGAGGAAGTCGGCTTTGGCACGCTCATACTCCGTAGCGGTGAAGCCGAACTGAGCCACGCGGCGAGCCTCACGGAAGAGGGCGGTCAGCGTCTCCATGTCGCGGCCTTCCTTGGGCACACCCATCATCTGGAAGGCACCCTTCGTGTTGGCCAGCAGGTAGTCATCGTCGTCGCCGGAGGCCATGAGGAACGGGCAGTCGGGGTCCTCAGCCAGCTCGCGGAAGCGGGCGTTCATCATCTGTGCAATGACACTCTTGATGTATACCTCGAAGAGATAGTCCATCGTGGCCTTCTCCTCGGGCTGCGTGGCATCGTGCTTCATGAAGACCATGAGCGTGTTCATCTGCTGCTCCTTGTCCTTCTCGAAGATGTAGATGGGCTCCTCGTTGTCGGGCACTTCCTCGCGCACCACCTGGGCGGCGTTCTCGGGCACCTTGATACCGCTGAAGAGCTCTTTAATCTTGCCTTCGATGTGGTCTACGTCCACGTCGCCGACGATGATGAGAGCCTGGTTGTCAGGACGGTACCACTTGTGGTAGTAGGCGCGCAGCGTCTCGGGGCGGAAGCTGTCGATGACGCTCATCAGGCCGATAGGCATGCGCTCGCCGAATTTCGAGCCGGGGTACATCTTGGGCAGTGCGCGGGTAATCATGCGCTGCGAAGCACTCTCGCCGTTGCGCCACTCATTGTGCACCACGTCGCGCTCCTTGTCGATTTCCTCGGGCAGCAGGCTCAGACCGTTTGACCAGTCTTTCAGAATGAGCAGACACGAGTCGATGACGGCTTGTCCCTTCGTGACAGGCACGTTGCACACACGGTAGACGGTCTTGTCAATGGCGGTGTAGGCATTCAGGTCGCTGCCGAACTCCACACCCTGACGGCGCGTGAAGTCGATGATGCCCTTGCCCGGCTCGGCGGGGAAGTTCTCCGATCCGTTGAAGGCCATGTGCTCCAGGAAGTGAGCCAGACCGCGCTGCGAGTCATCCTCCTGAATGGCACCCACACGCTGTGCGATGTAGAAGTTAGCCACTTTCTCCGGCCACTCGTTGTGGCGGATGTAGTAGGTCAGTCCGTTGTCGAGCTTACCGATGCGCACATCTGGGTCGACGGGGATAGGCGGCATCTGAGGCATTTCCTGTGCCACCATGGCTGCGCTGCCCATGAAGAGCATCACTGCCGAGACGAAGAATTTCTTGAAGTTCATCTTTTTGTAGTTTTGGTTTAATGTTAACTGGCTGCAAAGTTAGCTATTTTTCCTCCTCAGCAAGCCAGCCACGGGTTAATATTAAAGTTTTTTATATTTATTCTTATTATATTGACCGCTGCGACGATACTGTCGGGCGTGCGGCGGTTCATATTTTCCGGGGCAAAGATAGCATTTCCTGCGCAACTGCGCAACATGTATGGTACGCAAAAGTTTGCAGGCAGGTTTGCAATAGTTCGCATGCTGCCCGGCCCCGCTATTCATCCTCCTCGCTATATTCAAGCAGGTCGCCGGGCTGGCACTGCAGCTCGCGGCAGATGGCTTCGAGCGTCGTGAAGCGCACGGCCCGCGCCTTGCCCGTCTTCAGTATCGAGAGGTTGGTCGGCGTCAGGTCGATGCGCTCGGCCAGCTCGCCCAACGACATCTTGCGCCGGGCCATCATCACATCGAGATTCACTATTATCTTTCCCATAGCCACATCTCCACTTATACAGTCAGGTCCTGCTCCTCCTTCATCTTCAGGCCGATGGCGAAGATCTCGGCAGCAATAAGCGCCACGAGGCCAATGCTCAGTTCGGTAGCTGAGATATAGCTGAAGTAATCGGGCGCGAAACCGCTGATGCGAAACTGCCCGGCCACGATGCTGGCACCATATATCTGCATGGTCGTGGCCACAATGCTGCCTGCCAGCTCTACGCCGCCCAGCCAGCGCAGCAGCCTGACGTTGCGCCACTCGAACACCTGGCCGCGATTTACTCTGACAATGAGCTTCAGAAAGAGCACCACGATGACTGCCAGAAGTACAACAGAGAGCAGGTGGACGGCGGTGTTGGTGACGCTGAACCATGCAGGGTAGTCCACAGCCACATCGACGCTGCACTGCCCGGGCCACAGGCGCACCTCACTGCCGCTGACGGCATTGCGCACGGTGGCGAAGTCGAGCGAGTCGGCATCCACGGCCATCAGATGCATCTGCGGGGCATTCACAATCTGACTAAAGTCCTGTTCCCAGTCGGTCGAGGTGTCGCCTACATGCTGCCAGCCCATCTTCAGGCCCAGCCCCATCGCATAGACAAAGGGCAGAAATCCGACGCCAATGGCAACAAACACCAGCACGCAAAGGATGTTGAGTCGCTTTTTCATAAGCATTTTATCGTTTTAGTTCTATCATTTATCGTTATTCGATATGCAAAAGTACAAAGATATAATATAACCACCAAATCTTTTCAATAAAAATTTATCGAAAAACAATAATATTTCCCTCTTTAGCAATAACGCACGCCTCTACACCTTAATATATATAGAAAAAGAAGTGAACTTGAGAAGCAATGCAACTGAAAAACAAAAACACGCCATAAAGACCGACGCGACATAGTACCCCGACCGGGAATCGAACCCGGAACTAAGCTTTAGGAGAGCCTTGTTATATCCATTTAACTATCAGGGCCCATGCATTGCGCATGCAAAGGTACGAAGAAAAAGAGAAACAAGAATTGAGAAAGCGGATTTATCACCCATGTTTAACGTTTTTTAAAAATGCCGGCCGTCTCTCCTCCACCCCATTCCTGAATGGTAAAAAGCCGGGGAATGGCTCCGTTCACCTGCTTTTCCACCTTTTTTTTTGCGTATATTGGGAATTATTCGTAACTTTGCCGCCAAAAACAAGAAAACAACCATCAAAACGACTATGGAATCAAAACTTGTCATCTATAACACGCTGACACGACAGAAAGAGCGTTTCGAACCCATCCACGCCCCGCAGGTGGGCATGTACGTCTGCGGCCCCACCGTCTACGGCGACCCACATCTGGGCCATGCCCGGCCTGCCATCACCTTCGACCTGCTGTTCCGCTACCTGCGCCACCTGGGCTATAAGGTGCGCTACGTGCGCAACATCACCGACGTGGGCCATCTGGAGCACGACGCCGACGAGGGTGAAGACAAGATTGCCAAGAAGGCACGCCTGGAGCAGGTGGAGCCCATGGAAGTGGCCCAGTACTACACCAACCGCTACCACGAGGCCATGGACCGCCTGGGATGCCTGCGCCCCTCGATTGAGCCTCATGCCACAGGCCATATCATCGAGCAGCAGCAGCTGGTCAGACAGATTCTCGACAACGGCTTCGCCTACGAGTCGAACGGCTCTATCTACTTCGACATCGAGGCTTACAACAAACAGTACAAATACGGCATTCTATCAGGTCGTTCGCTGGAGAACGTGAAAGATGCCAGCCGCGAGCTCGACGGCGTCGGCGAGAAGCACAATCAGGCCGACTTCGCCTTGTGGAAAAAGGCACAGCCTGAGCACATCATGCGCTGGCCCTCGCCATGGAGCGACGGCTTCCCCGGCTGGCACTGCGAATGCACAGCCATGGGTCGCAAATATCTGGGCGAGGAGTTCGACATCCACGGCGGCGGCATGGACCTGGTGTTCCCGCATCATGAGTGCGAGATAGCCCAGGCAGTGGCTTCAACAGGCCACCCCATGGTGAAATACTGGATGCACAACAACATGATTACCATCAACGGGCAGAAGATGGGCAAGTCGCTGGGCAACTTCATCACACTGGAGCAATTCTTCACCGGCCAGCACCCGAAGCTCACCCAGGCCTACTCGCCCATGACCATCCGTTTCTTCATCCTCTCGGCCCACTACCGCGGCACTGTCGACTTCTCAAACGAAGCCCTGCAGGCTGCTGAGAAGGGACTGGAGAAGCTTATGAACGGGCTGAGCGACCTGGAGCGCATCACCGCGTCAGACAAGTGCGACGCTGAGACGGAGCGCATCGTCAAGGCTCTGCGCCAGAAGTGCTACGACGCCATGAACGACGACTTGGCCACGCCGCAGCTCATCAGCCACCTCTTCGAGGCATGCACCGTGGTCAACAAACTCGTCGACCACAAGGCTACCATCTGCCCCGAGTGTCTGCAGGAGCTGCGCCAGGTGATGCACCTCTTCACCGAAGACATACTGGGTCTCTCGGCAGCCCACGGCGCCACCCAGCAGGGCGGTGATGCCCGTGAGGAGGCCTTCGGCAAGGTGGTCGACATGGTGCTTGAGCTGCGCTCCAAGGCCAAGGCGCAGAAAGACTGGGCCACCAGCGACCTCATACGCGACCAGCTGGCTGCTGCCGGCTTCGAGGTGAAAGACACCAAGGACGGTGCCACGTGGCGCCTGAACAAATAGTCGGAGCTACAGAAAAGCAAACGACACACAGAGGAGGGCATACGGCTCACAAAGCAAACATGTGAAGCGCCTATGCCCTCCTCTTTTTTCTTTATTTCCTTGAACCTTCGGATGCTTCTTTTATAAACCACGAATGCGAATTCTCTCATATACCAATTCGCGGTTCAGCCCCATACATCTTTATTCACAATTTCTTCTTGTAGCAGCGACGGCGCTTGTGTTGCTCATGTTCAAGATACTGCCACTGGCTCTGCACCTTGCCGTTGGTCTCCATCTCCACATGCGTCTCGCCCCACTTGAAGCCCAGCTTCTGATAGCGCGGGATGAGGTCGTAGAAGAGCAGTGAGTTGGCGCCCTTGGCCCTGTATTCAGGCAGCACACCGATGAGCAGCAGGTCTACAATATCGGTCTGGTGCATCTTCAGCGCACGCAGCAGATGCCACCAGCCGAAGGGCCACAACCGCCCGTTGCGGCATTTCTGCAGCGCTCTCGAGAGCGACGGCATGGTGATGCCGCAGCCCACCACGGGATGTCCCTCAAGCGAGTGGTCTTCAATGAGCGTCACCAGGTCGAGGTCGAGCACCTTGAAGTACATCTTTATATATTGGTCTATCTGCTTCTGCGACATGGTGCTGTAGCCATAGAGACGGCCGAAGGTGCTGTTGATGACCTCAAACACACGCTGCCCGTACTGCTTGGGGCCGAACACGTCGTCCTTCGTCAGCTTCTTCACCTGCAGGTTGTAGCGCTTCATTATCATCTCGCTGATTTTCATAAACTTCTCGGGCATGCCCTCTTTGGGCACGAAGAGCTTATACTCCACGTAGTCGTTGTCCTTCTCATAGCCCTCCATCTGCTCCATGTGCTTCGGGTAGTAGGCGTAGTTGTAGCTGGTGGCCATCGTGCCCAGCTGGTCGAAGCCGTAGGTCAGCATACCCTCAGGATCCATGTCGGTGAAGCCCAGCGGGCCTATAATCTCTTTCATGCCCTGCTCGCGCCCCCAGTCCTCTACGGCCTTCAGCAGCGCGCGGCTCACGTCAGTGTCGTCCACGAAGTCTATCCATCCGAAGCGCACGGCAGGGCGCTGCCACTGCTCGTTGTAGTGTCGGTTGATGATGGCGGCCACACGGCCTACTACACGACCTGCCTTATAGGCTAAGAAGTATCTCACGTCGCAAAACTCAAAGGCCGCGTTTCTTTCCTTGATGTAGGGGCTCAGTGTTGCCACCTCGTCGCTGTGCAGATTGGGAACATTATAGGGGTCGCCCTTGTAGAGATCGTAGTGAAACTGGATAAACGTCTCCAGCTGGCGACTGTTTTCTACCGGCCTTATTTCTATAGCTGAGGTCATGTTTTCTTTACTTTTCTGTTAATAATTCGACAAAGTTACGCATTATTTACGAAAAAACGGCAAAAACATTCTTTTTTTTCAGCTATTAAACGTAATTTTGTGCTTTACAAACATTCCATGACAGCATGAACCACCAACTTATCGTTGTCCGCGGTGCACGCGAGAACAACCTCAAGAACGTCTCGCTCAGCATCCCCAAACATCAGATTACGGTGTTCACCGGCGTCAGCGGCTCAGGCAAGAGCTCGCTCGTGCTCGACACCATTGCCTCCAAGAGCCGCCGCGAACTGAACGACACTTTCCCCACCTTCGTACAGCAGTATCTGCCTAAGTACGGGCGCCCCCACGTCGATGCCATCGAAAACCTGCCCATCGCCATCGTCATCGACCAGCGCAAGCCGACCCAGAACTCGCGCTCCACCGTGGCCACCTATACCGACGTGGCCGCCCTGCTGCGCCTGCTCTTCTCGCGCGTCGGCCAGCCTTTCGTGGGCTATGCCGAGTCGTTCTCGTTCAACCATCCCGAAGGCAGCTGTCCGCGCTGCTCGGGCCTGGGCGAGATTCGCGAGCTCGACATCCATAAGCTTGTCGATTTCGACAAGAGCCTCAACGACGAAGACACTATCCACTACATCGCCTTCGGCAAAGGCGGCTGGCGCTGGATACGCTATGCCCACAGCGGACTTTTCGACCTCGACAAGAAAATCAAGGACTACACCCCCGAGGAGCTCGACCTCTTCCTCAACAGCCCGCAGATACGTCTGAAGAACCCGCCCTCCAACTGGCCTAAGACGGCCAAGTACGAGGGTCTCATCCCGCGCATGTACCGTTCCATCATCAACAGCGAAGAGGGGCTTCTCCATGCCGCCGTGCTCAACCCGATGCTGCGCATGGGCCGCTGTCCCGACTGCGGCGGCACGCGCCTTAGTCCGCGCGTGCTCTCTTGCAAGATTGAGGGGAAGAACATTGCCGACGTCTCGGCCATGAGCATCACCCGCCTCAACGCATGGATAAAAGGCATCAGTGCCCCCCTGGCCGCCGACCTGAAGACTGCCATCAGCGCCCGTCTCACGGCACTCGAGGAGATTGGGCTGGGCTACCTCAGCCTCGACCGCGGCGTGGGCACGCTGTCAGGCGGCGAGGCACAACGCTGCAAGATTGCCAAATACATCAACTCGTCGCTCTCCGACGTGCTCTACATCCTCGACGAGCCCAGCACGGGTCTCCACGACCACGACATCGAGCTCATGAGGCGCTCCGTGCGACGGCTGTGCGATGCGGGCAACACGGTGCTCCTCGTAGAACACCACCGGCAGATGATCAGCATGGCCGACCACATCGTCGACATGGGCCCCGGTCCAGGGGCCGAAGGCGGGCGCATCGTCTTCCAGGGCTCCTATCAGGAGCTGCTCAGCAGCGCCACCGCCACCGGGCGCATGCTTCAGAGCCACAGCGGCTATAAGCCCGCTACGCGCCGCCCCACCGGCTGGCTTCAGCTGCGCGATGCCACGCTCCACAACCTGCAGCATGTCTCCATCGACCTGCCTCTCGGCGTCTTTGCCGTCGTCTGCGGTGTTGCCGGCTCGGGCAAGAGCTCGCTCATGGCGTCGGTAGAAGCCTTGCCATCAGCTGCGCTCCATGCCTCAGCTGCCTCTCCCGCTGCCCACATCATATATATATCGCAGAAAAACATCGGCGTCAGCCTGCGCTCTACGCCCGCCACCTACATGGACGTGGCCCCCGACATACGCAAGCGTTTCGCCAAGGCCCACAAAATGAAGGAGCAGTACTTCACGTTCAACGGCCGCGGTGCCTGCCCCGTCTGCGGCGGCAAAGGTGTCATCGTGGCCGAGATGGCCTTTATGGACAACATCGAGACCACCTGCGAGGCCTGCGGCGGACTGCGCTACTCGCCCGAGGCACTGCAGTATAAGCTCGACGGTGCCGACGGCCAGACGCTCAACATCGCGCAGGTGTTCGACCTCTCCGTGGCGCAGGCCTGCCGCTTCTTCAGCCACACCGTCGTCTGCCAGAAGTTGCAGCCCCTCGTCGACGTAGGCCTGGGCTATCTCCACCTCAATCAGGCGCTCAGCACGCTCTCCGGCGGCGAGCTGCAGCGCCTCAAGCTTGCCTCCTATCTGGGCCGTCAGGGCAGCTTCTTCATCATCGACGAGCCCACCGACGGGCTCCATCTCAAGGATGTCCACCACCTCATCGCTCTCTTTGAGCGCATGGTCGACAGCGGCAACACGGTCTACGTCGTAGAGCACAACACCGAGGTCATCCAGTCGGCCGACTATGCCATCGAGCTCGGCCCCGGAGCCGGCGAGCAGGGCGGCCGCATCCTCTTTGCCGGCCCGCCCGCCGACATGCTCCGCAGCCCCCTCTCGGTCACGGCCCAATACCTTGCCCCCGATAACCGGTGAAGCGGTCTTGGTCTTACATGTTCACACATCAGATAATAACAATTAGTTACTCAACTTTTTTTAAAAACATGCTTATGAGAAAATTAACTTTGCTGATTTTGGCCGCCATGATGGGCACAACAGGCATGAAAGCACAGAACGGATATGACGAAACGAAGCAGGAGGTGGCCGTCGGCCTTGGCGTGCTGCCAAACTCGCAGTTCCTGGACATGTTTGAGAAGGTAGGCGGCGCCTTAGCTGGCGCCAAGTTTGAGAATGAAAAGTTCTTCGGCCCCATCAGTGCCGAGTATTTCTACCATGTGAAGCCGTGGCTCGGCCTGGGCGGCATCATTGTCTACGGGCAGAACAAGCAGGACACCTATCTCAACCATGAAATGATTGGCAAGAACAAGAACACCTACATAACGCTTATGCCCGCCGCGAAATTCAACTGGCTGCGCAAGCAGCACTTCGGCATGTACTCCAAGCTGGCCCTCGGTGCCACGTTGCGCAATGAGAAATACGACCGCCTCGACGGCAGAAACAGCAGCGACAGCGAGCTGCACGTAAACTGGCAGATATCGCCCCTCGGCCTCGAGGCCGGCAGTCCCACCGTGCGCGGCTTCGTGGAGCTTGGCTTCGGCGAGCAAGGCATCGCCCTCGCCGGTCTGCGCTACAAGTTCTGAAAGGCGGATGACTTTCATGGACGGACAGCTTTAAATTTTGGCCAAAATCTGATGGATTTTGGCCAAAATTCGTTTCATTCCGGCCATAATTCTGCAGTAACCATCCTTTATTTTTTGTTAAAATTACACTGCTTGTACTTGAGTGTTAAAAGATTATTCGTAACTTTACAAACGACAAAAACTAAATTTGCAAAAAAGGCTACTAAAGAACGACCAGGCACTGCAGAAATATAAATCATGCAAAGCGACAAGAAAGAACAACTGAACGCCTTCTGGCAACACTTTCTTCATGGTACAGACCGGGAGGAGGCGTTCTCCGGCATTTACCGGCTGAGCATCCACGGCATGTTGTCATATGGGCAGAGCCTCGGCTACGACAGAGAAACATGTCAAGATGTCATACACGACATCTTCTATCATCTCTACCAAAACAAGTCGCGCCTTTCCCACGTACGCAACATCAACGTCTATCTTCTTTATTCACTCCGCAACTCGCTCATCAACGTCGGTCACAAGCAGTCGAGGCTTCGGCACGAGCCACCTCAGGAGATGCCGTTCATTACAACCGTCACCATTCTTGACGAGATTATCTCGCACGAAGACCAAGAACACCTGAAAGAGCGCGTGAGACATCTTCTCGAAGCGCTCACACCAAGGCAGCGCGAGGCCGTCTACTTGCGCTACATGCACAACATGAGCTATAAAGAGATAAGCCAGCTGTTGCAGATGGACCAGATATCAGCAAGAAAACTGGTCTATCGCGCGATAAACAGCATGCGCAAGAAGTCGGCAGACACCAATATGCCCATGATAATGTTCCTGCTACTTGGTTTCTCCCGCTGAAGAGGGTGACAGGTTGCCCTACGCCGCCCGGCGGTCCGGTTCGTTTTTCGCCCTATATCACAAACTCGCTATTTGAGGCCCGCTCTGAAAAGATGTGTGTACTCAAAATCAGTGCACCAATCCTTGATTGCTTGCTTGAACAGAAAAAATAGGGGCGGGAGTGATGTCCCGCCCCTAAATCATGGTCTATTCGCTTGATGATGGTTCGCAAAAGGCTTACTTCACAACGACCTTCTTGCCGCCGTTGATGTAAAGCCCCTTGCGGTTGCCATCAACACGCTTGCCTTCCAGGTTGTACACTGCACCGCTCAAGCGCTCGGCAGACAGGCTGCTGATGCCGGTAGAGAGGTCTGCTTCGAGCACGAAGTCCTGCTCTGCGTCGGCATTGTTGGGAGCCACTTCGGCGGTAGCTTCCTTGTAGCCTTCGGCCGTCACGGTGATGGTGTACTCGAGCGAGGCCTGCTTCACGTCGAGCGTGTAAGCGCCGGTCTCGTCGGTCGTGGCCTCGTAGATGACGTCGCCGCTCTTGGCCACGACGGCAGCACCTGCGACGGGCTGTCCGTTCTGGTCAGTCACGGTGCCGCTCACGGTCACGCCGCCAGCCACGCTGAACGTGGCCACAGGCACACTGTGATACGAGCTTGCGCTGCTGCTCAGGTTTGCCCACATCGACTCGCGCTGGTCTGCACCGTCTTTATACTGCACCCAGGCGGTAGTGTAGTTCTTGTCCTGGCTGAAGTAGGTGTAGCCTACAAAGTTGTCGGCAAACTTGTCGACCATCAGGCGCACGCTGTTCGTGCCGTCGAAGACGATGGGATTGTCAGTAAAGTCGAACGTGATGTCCCACACGATGGGCGACGTCGAACTGGCTCCCGTCAGGTCGAGCGGCAGCTGCTCGTCGGCCATCACTTGCAGCAGCTCCTCACGGCCAGCACCAGGCACGAAGGCATCAGCATCGTAGTTGATGCTGCCCACCCATGCGCTCAGGGTTGCGGTAAACGTCTTGGGGCTCTCGCTCTGTGCGGTCAGCTTAATGCTGGTAATCTGGTTTCCAGGCAGCACGCCGAAGGCAGTGAGCATCTCGGGTGTGTAGACGATGTCGGCCACCGAGTTGTTGTAGTACAGGTTAATGGGTGAATAGTAATTGCGGTCGGCAGTGGCTTCGCCAATCTGCATATCGCCACCCACCAGCTCCTCGCCGATGACGATTTCAACCTCGTCGGAGGTGGTTACGTTCTCGCCCTCAACAAACTCCACGTAGGCAGCAAACGTGCCCTCTGCATGTGGGGTGAAGCTAAACTGGAAGTCTTTCGTCTCACCGGTCTTCAGCTCTACGGCCTCAGCCTCGCTCACGGCCTCACCGGCCACATAGAGCTTGGCGGTGTAAGCACCGGCAGCGATGTCGTCAGCAGTATAGTTGCTGGCCTTCACAGTAGCGTTGACGGGGAAGTTGACCATGCCCGTCTGGGCAATCTCAAACTTATCGATGAAGACGCCGCGTGCGGGCACCAGCTGCAGGTTAACCACCTGGCTCTCCAACTTCACGCTCACGGTCTGGTTCACGGGGAAGTAGCCCTCTGCATCGGTCGAGAGCTGATAGCTCAGCCCATCCTGCAAGATGGCGAACTCGTAGTTACCCTCAGCATTGGTTTTGCCGCTGTAGATGACCTCGCCACTCGTGGCGGTCACGTTCACGTCAGCCAGGGCAGCCCCCGTCGACTTGTCAGTCACCTTGCCGCTCACGGTCTTGGGCTCGGCCTCAATGCCCAGCAGCACCACGGGCTTAAGGTCTGATGCGGAGTAAGTGCCATCGAGATTGTTGTCGTTGTTGTTGTAGAGTGCCTGTGTCTTGCCGTTGGTGGACGACGAAGCCCAACCCACGACACTCGAACCGAGGTAGGTCGTGCCGTCGAACTGCGTGGCAATGACCAGATTTCCGCCCTGATAGGTGTATTGTGCAGGCAGGTCTATGGTAAGAATCTGAGCGAAGTTGCTCGACGAGCCGTCCTTCAGCAGCGTCACCGTGCCGTCGAAGACAGGCGTGCCCTCAACGATGCCCGAACCATCAGAGGTAGAGGCAAACTCGTCGGCCTCCTGCTCGGCAATCCACACCTTGGCGGGGTAGTCCTGGTCGCGCGAGGTGTTGTAGCCCATAAAGGCAATCTTCGAAATCTTTGCTCCGGCGGTGATACCCTCGGCAGCCAGCTCCTCAGCGGTGTAGATATTCTCAGCCTTGGTCTTGTTGTAGTAGCCGTGCAGCGGAGAGGTTGCCGTCACCTTGTCGCCTTCGCCTATCTGCTTCTGGGCAGCAAAGACTTCTTCCTCGATGGTCACGCTCACGGGAGTGCTGGCCACCTTCTCGCCGTCGGCAAATGCCAGCTCAATGCGAGCCTCAAACGTGCCGGCAGTGTGCGGAGTGAAGGCAAACGAGAAGTTGACGTCGGAACCTGTGGTGAGAGTCACGGGCTCGACCTCCTTCACGACTTGGTCGTCAAAGTAGAGTTTAGCGGTGTAGGAGCCGGCCTCCTCGGTGGCGATAAGGTTGCGCACGGTGGCAAAGGCGTTGAACAATTTATTCACCGAACCGACCTCGGGCACATTAGCGTTGAGCACTATGTCATGCTTCACCTCAACGGGTTTACCACCGATGACGTTGTCCAGGTAGACTTCGCTCTCGTAGGTAATCTCAAAGGCGATGTACCACTCGCCGGCAGGAATATTTTGCAGCGTGTAGGTAGCTTCGTTGGTGGTGAGCTTGTCGGCATCGCGCTCGGCATCGTCGGCCAGACGGCGCAGCCGGGTCCACTCGCTGCGGTCGGCCGAGTAGAAGATGGTCAGGTTGGCGTCGTTGTAGCTCGAGGCCTTCTGGGCGTCAAACTGCAGCACGTCGCCCTCCTCGAACTTCAGTTTCGGCAGGATAAGCTTGAAGGGGCCAGGCGTACTGCTGCTCGTGGCATAGCCGCGGGCCTTCTCGTTGGTGATACTGTACGTGGTGTATGGAGCTGTCCAGCCATAGGTGTAGTAGCCCGAACCGCTGCTCTCGAGCATGATGCCCTCGAGGCTGGCTGCCGAGAAGTCAACGAAGAAGTCGTCGGCACCGATGACGGTACCAGAGAGGTTCAGCGTCTTGTAGCCAGCGTTGGTGTGGATGACGAAAGCCCCCTCTTTGTGGCCCGGCGTGGTGGCGTCGAGCGTGATGGTGATGGTGTCGTTGGTCAGCGGAGCAATGGTCTTCGGGGCCAGCGTGGTGCTGAAGCCCTCGGGCACGTCAATGCTCTCAACAACCAGTGGTGCACCGCCCAGACTGCGGATGATGACCTCCTTGCTGACGGGCTTCTGTGTGGCACCGAAGCTCAGCGTGGCATAGTCTTCCAGGGCTGAGTAGCCTTGGCGCATGTCGAACTTAGGCTCATAGGGAATCACGGTGATGGTACGCGTCGAGGCGTATGAGCCCGACACGTTCTCGTAGACGCGGAACGAGATGCCGCTCGTAGCGGCTGTCGGGTTATCGTCGACACTGAGCGTAGCCGTCAGCGTGATGTTCTGTGCCAGGGTCTCGCCTACTGCCAGGTCTGCAGGAATGTTGGCCGTTGCTATCAGCGTGTGGTCTTCCTGAGCAGAGCCGCCAGGCACGTTCTTGCGCAACTCGAGGTTATAGCCCTCAGTGGCGGTAGTCAGGTCGAGGTCGCCGGTGTTCTTCACCTGTACTTCGAAGCTCACCTCGAAAGTATTGTCTTCGTTGGCTGCAACGGTAGTGTTCACGGTAGGGCTAACCACAGTAAGGCCCAGGCCGGGCTGTGGGGTCAGGTCGACGCCCTCAGCGGTGAAGTTGTCAATCCAGCCCTGCTGCAGACGGATACCGATGCGCGTGCCGGCCGGCTGAGCAGGCAGGGTGTAGGTCACCCAGTCTTCCTCCAGGTCGGTGAAAGCGTTGTTGGTCTGAGTGATGGGGAACACCTGGTCGCCGCGCACCAGTTTGTCGCCATTCTTCGTCACCTTGAAGAAGCCGATACTTCCCGTGGCGTTGAAGCGCTTGGCCTGAATGGTGACCACGCCCTCAATGGGCGGCGACACGAGCAGGTCGTAGAACGACTCGTAGTCGCCATAGTAGTCCTGATAGTACTGGCTGCCAGCATAGATGGCACCAGTGCCGTCGACACCTGCCTCGGCCTGCCACTCATAGGGGCAGTAGCGCAGGTCGCCATTGTAGTTGTACTCCACACCATCAACGATGTGCCCCCATCCGGCGGCCACCTTCCAGTCGCGGTTGGATGTGCCTGTTTGAGCCGAGTTCGTCTCTATCTGGGTATTGAAGTCGACGGTATAGCCCTGGGCTACAGCCGACGAAGCTCCAAGCAGGATAGCGGCGAAGAGGAACAGAACCTGTGAGATTGTTCTTTTCATACGCTAAATTAAATTATTAAGTTAGACCTATTAATAAAAAAGAATTGTCTTTTTATCATTTTACAAAAATCTTCTTCACCTTTCCGTCGGTCTGACGCACGATGCTGATGCCTTTCTGACCGGCAGATACTTTCTGGCCGCTGAGATTGTAGCGCCCCGACGAGGTGAAACGCGACTGACTGACGGCAGCAGCCTCAATG
>JAGBJJ010000096.1 GCA_017934525.1 Prevotella sp. | reverse complement strand
CCCCCCCCGCGCCGCTACACTACTGCCCTTCTGTGAGCTTGTCTTCACGGACGAGGGCATTCCAGAGCGAGAAGCGCACCTCGGGATTGGCCTTCTCCGCCATCTCAAAGAGCTGCCGCACAGAGCTGCGGTTGGAGTCGTGCTCATAGGGGCACTGCTTCAGCTGCTTCTCGTAGCCCCTGAGCTCGGCATAGCGCGCTATGTCGGCCTCGGCCACCATACATAGCGGGCGGATGATGCTCAGCGGCATCTTGCGCATCTTGAGCATGGCGGGCATGGTGGCAAACCGCCCCTGGTAGAAAAGATTCATCAGCGACGTGTGGAGCAAGTCGTCCTGATGGTGCCCCAGGGCGATTTTGTTGCACCCCAGCTGCTGCGCCATATTGAAAAGCTGCTTGCGCCTGTGCCAAGAGCACAGAAAGCAGGCTGGCTTCTTGCCGCCCGCGCCGCCCTGCCGCACGTCAAACCGGGTGGCGACGACGTGGAGGGGCACGCCCAGCGAGGCGCAGAAGTGCTCCAGATAATCGGTTGACGACTCGTAGGCTATGTTCTCCATGCGTACGTGTACGGCCTCGACGCCGAACGCGGGGCGGTCGATGCGGGCGCGGCGGGCCAGCAGCTCGAGCAGGCAGAGCGAGTCTTTGCCGCCGGAGAGCCCCACAAGCACGCGGTCGCCGTCGGAGAGCAGCCCATAGGTGGCAAAGGCGCGCACGAAGCGTTCGCTTATGCGCTTGTGAAGTTGCTCAAGCTCTGTCATCTCACTTCATGAATACGAGGTAGACGGCACACACGATGAGCAGGAATGCCAGGATGTGGTTCCAGTGCAGATGGTTGCCCTGAAACATGATGTTGGCAATGACCACAAAGACTACCAGCGAGATGCACTCCTGCACAACTTTCAGCTGCACCAGCGTGAACGGCCCGCCGCCGCCGACGTAGCCCAGACGGTTGGCCGGCACCTGGCAGCAGTATTCGAAGAAGGCTATTGCCCACGAGAAGACGATGACGCCGAAGAGCGGCCAGTGGCTGATGGTGCCCGTCTGCTGAAGTTTCAGGTGCCCATACCAAGCAAGCGTCATGAAGACGTTGCTCAGTATGAGCAGCAGGATGGTATAGAGTCCGTTCATGTCAGCTGGGTTTGCAGGCGGGCGTGCATGCTTTGGGCAGCACGGCGGCCGTCGCCCATGGCCAGGATGACCGTGGCGCCGCCGCGCACGATGTCGCCGCCGGCATAGATTTCGGGGCGGTTCGACTGCATCTGCTCGTTGACCACAATGGTGTTCTTACGCCCCAGCTCGAGGCCCTCGATGCTCTTGGGCACCAGCGGATTGGGGCTGACGCCTACGGCCACGATGACCTGGTCGACGTCGAGGGTCAGCGTCTGCCCCTCTACGGGCACGGGGCTGCGGCGCCCTGAGGCGTCGGGCTCGCCAAGCTCCATCACCTGGAGCACGGCCTGGCGCACGGCTCCCGCCTCGTCGCCTATATACTCTATGGGGTTGTGGAGCGTGAGGAAGCGTATGCCTTCCTCCTGGGCGTGCTTCACCTCCTCGCGGCGGGCAGGCATCTCCGCCTCTGAGCGGCGGTAGACCAGCGTGACGTCGGCGCCCAGGCGCTTGGCCGTGCGGCATGAGTCCATGGCCGTATTGCCTCCGCCCACCACAAGCACGCGCTTGGCGGGGTTGAGGGGGGTGTCGGTGGCTGGGTTGGCGGCATCCATCAGGTTGACGCGCGTCAGATACTCGTTGCTCGACATGATGTTGATGAGATTCTCGCCGGGGATGTTCATGAAGTTGGGCAGGCCGGCGCCCGAACCTACGAAGATGCCCTGGAATCCCTGTTGCTCAAGGTCTTCCACGGTGAGCGTCTTGCCGATGATGACGTCGGTCTGGAAGTGCACGCCCATCTTGCGCAGGTTTTCTATCTCCACGTCGACAATCTTATTGGGCAGGCGGAATTCGGGTATGCCATACTTCAGCACGCCGCCTATCTCGTGGAGGGCTTCAAAGACGCAGACGTCGTAGCCCAGCTTGACCATGTCGCCCGCAAAGCTGAGCCCCGAGGGGCCGCTGCCCACCACGGCCACCTTGATGCCGTTGGCGGGCGCAATGTCGGGCAGGGCAGTCTGCCCGCTCTCCCGCTCGTAGTCGGCAGCAAAGCGCTCCAGATAGCCGATGGCCACGGGCGGCTCGTTCATCTTCAGATGTATACAGCGGCTCTCGCACTGCTTCTCTTGCGGGCACACGCGGCCGCACACGGCTGGCAGTGCCGAGGTCTGCTTCAGCACCTGGGCGGCGCCCAGGAAGTTGCCGCGCTCGATGTTTTTGATAAACGAGGGGATGTTGATGTTCACCGGGCATCCCTCTACGCAAGTGGGCTTGACGCAATCAAGGCAGCGCCGGGCCTCGCGCACGGCCATCTCCTGGGTAAGCCCCTTGTTCACCTCCTCGGTGCGCGTGGTGGCGCGGTAGACGGGGTCGAGCTCGGGCATCACCACGCGCTCTATCTGCATGCGGTCCTTGGGCTTCATGTCGTTTCGCAGCGCTTTGCGCCATTCTGATTCGCGGTCGGTGAGTGACTCTGCGGGGTGCGGCGCGCGGGGTGCACGCCCCTGGGCTGCCGCGGGGGCTGCGTCTGGCTCGCCGCATGCCTGGCTTGCGGGGGCGTCAAGGTGCTCTTCGTAGTGGGCCATCTCCTCTTGCTCCTCATGCTTGAAGGTGCCCATGCGCTTGAACATCTCGTCCCAGTCGACCAGGGCTCCGTCGAACTCGGGGCCGTCGATGCAGACGAACTTCGTCTTGCCGCCGATGGTCAGTCGGCAGGCGCCGCACATGCCGGTGCCGTCGACCATGATGGTGTTGAGCGACACCTCGCAGGGAATACCATGCTTCTGGGCCGTGAGGTTCGAGAACTTCATCATGATGGGAGGGCCGATGGCAAAAATCTTGTCGACGTGCTCCTGCTCAATGAACTTCTCGATGCCGACAGTGACAACGCCCTTCTCGCCGTAGGAGCCATCGTCGGTCATGATGATCACCTCGTCAGAGGCAGCACGCACGGCATCCTCCAAAATGATGAGATCCTTGTTGCGGCCTGCCAGGACGCTGAGCACACGGTTGCCGGCAGCCTTCAGGGCCTGAACGATGGGCAGCATGGGAGCCACGCCCACGCCGCCTCCGGCACAGACCACAGTGCCGAAGTTTTCGATGTGGGTGGCATTGCCCAGCGGGCCCACCACGTCGGTCACGTAGTCGCCTACATTCAGATTGCACAACTTGGTCGACGAAAGCCCCACTGTCTGCACGACGAGCATGATGGTGCCTCTCTCCGTATCGGCTCCAGCAATGGTGAGCGGCATCCGCTCGCCATTCTTTCCCACACGCACAATAACGAAGTTGCCCGCTTTGCGGCTTTTGGCTATGAGCGGTGCTTCAACCTCCAGAAGAAACACCTTCTCGGAGAACTGTTCTTTCCTTACAATCTTGTTCATTCTTATTTGTTTAGTGTATTTTCATATATCTGATAATCGGGTGCAAAATTAGCAAATAGTTTTCTGAATTAAGCAACTTTTACCCAAAAACTGAATAGAGACGCCCAAAAAGATGGGCGCCCCTAACTGAAAATCGCTTCTTTGGGCCATAAAGGTTAACCCAGACGCTTCTCTAAACGCTCGCGGATGGCAGCGATGAAACCGGCCGAGTTGACGGCCTTGGGCTCGATGCCTTCCATGAGGTTCACCAGGTCCTTGGTGCAGATGCCCTCGTTCAGCGTGTCGAAGCAGGCTGCCTCGAGCTGGTCGCCGAAGTTCATGAGCTCCTTGTTGCCGTCCTTCTCGCCGCGCTTGCGCAGTGCGCCGCTCCATGCGAAGATGGTGGCCATGGGGTTGGTGGAGGTGTCCTCGCCGGCCAGATACTTGTAGTAGTGGCGGGTGACGGTGCCGTGGGCAGCCTCGTACTCATAGTTGCCGTCGGGGCTGACGAGCACCGAGGTCATCATGGCCAGCGAGCCGAAGGCGGTGGAGACCATGTCGGACATGACGTCACCATCGTAGTTCTTGCAGGCCCAGATGAAGCCGCCCTTCGAGCGGATGACGCGAGCCACGGCGTCGTCGATGAGGGTGTAGAAATACTCCAGACCGCGTTTCTCGAACTCGTCCTTGTACTCCTGGTAGACCTCATCGAAGATGACGCGGAACTGGGCGTCGTACTTCTTCGAGATGGTGTCTTTGGTAGAGAACCAAAGGCTCTGGTTCACGTCGAGGGCGAACTTGAAGCAGGAGTGGGCAAACGAGCGGATAGACTTGTCGACATTGTGCATGCCCTGCAGCACGCCGGCGCCCTTGAACTGGTGGATGACCACCTCCTCGTGCTTGCCGCTCTCGCCGTCGAAGACGAGCTTGGCGGTGCCGGGCTCATCGACGCGCAGCTCCACGCTCTTGTAGACGTCGCCATAGGCATGGCGGGCGATGGTGATGGGCTGCTCCCAGTTTTTCACGGCCGACTTGATGCTGGGGATGGTGATGGGGGTGCGGAAGACGGTGCCGTCGAGGATGGAGCGGATGGTGCCGTTGGGGCTCTTCCACATCTGGTGGAGCTTGTACTCGTCCATGCGCTTGGCGTTGGGGGTGATGGTGGCGCACTTCACGGCCACTCCGTACTTCTTGGTGGCCTCGGCCGAGTCGATGGTAATCTGGTCGCCGGTCTCGTCGCGCTTGGGCAGGCCCAGGTCGTAGTACTCGGTTTTCAGGTCAACGAAGGGGAGGATGAGCTCGTCTTTGATCATCTTCCACAGGATGCGGGTCATTTCGTCGCCGTCCATCTCGACGAGCGGCGTGGTCATTTGGATTTTCTGTTTCATTGGTTTTTGGGTTTTTAGGGGCTGTGGGGCCGAGGCGGTGCCTCGGCTTACACGCAGCTCTTGTTTTTTGTTGTTTCGAGCTGGGGGGCGAGGGGGTGCCTCGGGTTATGCGCAGCTCTTGGGGGTTATTTTTTGTTTTTGTAATAGTTCATCAGGCAGCCGTCGGCAAGGATTTGGCGCTCGTCGGCGGTGAGGTTCTGGAAGTAGAGGTGGATGGGCTTCACGCCCTGCTTCGTGATGATCTGGGCGTCGGCCTCCTCTTTGCCGCCGAGGATGGCCTCGCGGATGCCGGGAATGAAGACCATGTCGCCGGGCTCATACTGGAACTCCGTGTCCTTGCTGATGGTGAAAGGCACGATGCCCCAGTTGATGCAGTTGGAGCGATAGCGCTTCGTGGCATACTCGTAGCAGATGTTGGCATCGCCGCCGAGCACCTTCTGACAAGAAGCTGCCTGCTCGCGGGCCGAGCCGTCGCCGGGACGGTTGGCAAAGACGCACGAGCCGAACGAGGTATCCTCGGCTTTGGCACCTACAGCAGCCAGAGCCTTGGCGATGTTGTCGCTCACCTTGCCCTCGCGGCGCTGCAGGTCTTCCTGCTGGATGCGCTTGCTGATGCCCACATACTCAGGCACGCGGCGGCTCAGGGCAAACTCCGAGAGCTTCAGCGGGTTGGAGCGATAGCTCGACGTCTCGCCCGATGGGATGAGCTCGTCGGTGGTGGTCACGGGGTCGTGGATGACGGCAGCCAGCTCAACGAGCATGTTCTCCTGCATGGGATACATCTTGGGCCAGTCCTTGATGTTGGGACCATACTTCAGGGCCACGTTCTCGTCGGCCTTGCCATAGCCGTAATAGAGGCGACGCTGGTAGATGTTGGCGTCGAAGGTGTAGGGCTTGTGCGTGTCCTCGTAGTCCACGTCGGTTGCAGCCGTGATGACACCACCATTGGCAGCTGTGGCAGCGATGGAGCGGGCGTCCATGAGGCAAACGAGCGAGAGCTGACCCTGACCGGGCTTCGAACCCTCACGGTTGGGGAAGTTGCGCGTGGTGTGACGGATGGAGAGGCCATTGTTTGCAGGCACGTCGCCGGCTCCGAAACACGGACCGCAGAAGGCGGGCTTGATGACCACGCCAGCCTCGAGCAGCTCCTCGGCAATGCCGTTGCGCGTGGTGGCCATGTAGACGGGGGTTGACTGGGGATAAGCCGACATGGTGAAATAGTCGTTGCCGATGGTCTTGCCCTTCATGATGGCAGCAGCGGCCGAGAGGTTGTCGTAAGTACCGCCCGAGCAGCCGGCAATGATGCCCTGGTCGGCATAGACCTTGCCGTCGCGCACCTTGTCGACGAGGTGAACGTCGACCTTGTCGCCGAACTTCTTCTGGGCCTCCTCCTCAATCTTCTTGAGAATCTCTACAGGGTTCTGCTGCAGCTCGTGGATGGTATAAGCGTTGGAGGGGTGGAACGGCAGGGCAATCATCGACTCCTGCGTGGAGAGGTCGATGCGAATCATCATGTCGTAGTAGGCCACCTTGCCAGGCTTCAGTTCGCGGAAGTCCTGCGGGCGGTTGTGAATCTCATAGTGGTGGCGCACCTCGTCGTCGGTCACCCAGATGGAGCTCAGGCAGGTCGTCTCGGTGGTCATGATGTCGATGCCGTTGCGGAAGTCGATGGGGAGGTTCTTCACGCCGGGGCCGGCAAACTCGAGCACCTTGTTCTTCACGCAGCCGCTCTCGAACGTGGCCTTCACCAGCGAGATAGCCACGTCGTGAGGTCCGACGCCTTTCTTCGGGGCACCCTCGAGCCACACGAGCACCACCTCGGGGGCGTTGATGTCCCAGGTGTTGCGCAGCAGCTGCTTCACCAGCTCGCCGCCGCCTTCGCCGACGCCCATATTGCCCAGTGAGCCATAGCGCGTGTGGCTGTCGGAACCGAGTATCATGTTGCCGCACTTGGCCATCTCCTCGCGCACATACTGATGGATAACAGCCTGGTTGGCGGGCACATAGGTGCCACCATATTTCTTGGCAGCCGAAAGGCCAAACACATGGTCATCTTCGTTGATGGTGCCACCCACGGCACAAAGCGAGTTGTGGCAGTTGGTCATGGCATATGGGATGGGGAACTTCTCCAGTCCACTGGCGCGGGCCGTCTGGATGATGCCCACATAGGTGATGTCGTGCGAAGCCATGGCATCGAAGCGGATGCGCATCTTCTTGCCCTTCGAGCCGTCTACGTCGTGTGCACGCAGAATGCCGTAGGTGATGGTCTGCTCGCGAGCCTCATCGGCGCTGATGGCCTGCGGCTCGGTAGTGATTTCAGAACCGTTGAGGAGGTAAACTCCGTGATTGATAAGTTCTACCATAGTTGAATTAGTTTAATGGTTAAATTGTTATTAGTTAATGACTGTGATTGATTCGATGAAGAGCGTCAGCGCCAGCATATCGGCACTGCCGCCGGGGGAGATATTGCGACGGACGAACTCCGCATTCATGCTTTGCAGGCGTGCTACAGAGAAGTCCTTGAGGGCCTCAGCGGCCTGCTGTTTCACCCACTGTGCCGTCGGCCTGTCAGTGCGGTGATAGATGTTTGTATCGTCGAGCGTAGCCATGATGCGCAGGAGTGTCTTGTGCAAGGCATGCTCTTCTCCACGAATGCTATGGTAGTAGGGCAGCCAGTCGGCAAAGAGTTGCCGGTAGCCTTCCTGGGCATTGGCCAGTGCGCCCTTGATGCCGTAGCGGGTGGCGACGTCTGTGCCATGCGTGCCATGCGCGGCAGGAAACTGATTGGCCAGTGCGATGATGTTCGACTGGAGGTTGGCGGTACCCATTGTGGCGGCAGCGATGGTTAGCCCCATCGAGAAAAGCGCTCCCTTGTGGGTGTTCACACCGCCCGTGGCGGCAAACATGGAGTTTTCTGCCTCCAATCCTATGGCTTGCAAGGAGGAGACCATGGGGCTGCTTGCAACAAGCTCCAAGTTTGCGAGTTGCACGAAATAGGGGTGCAGGGCTACGATGCTACGCTCCATCATAGTATAGTCCATATCGCGGTGGGCACCGCTGTCGTGCCGGTCCACCAAGCCGGGCTTCGGCGTGGTAGCAAGCTCCAACCGAAGCGCACGGGTAGCCAGTTGGGCCATGAGGAAGGGACGGGTCGTGGCGGGCACCAAAGCCGATGCCTGATGCAGCGCACCGCCTTCGAGCAGACTGCGCACCGTCGACGCACTGACAGGACACCCCTCGCGCTCCATCCGCGCGACCTCGACAACCTGTATGCCCTGCCGCGGCAGTAGCTCGTGCATCAACTCGTTGTAGCGACGGGTCAGAGCATCGGTGGGCTCGCTGCCCACAAAACGCACGCCGGCATTGAGGGCCGGAGCTATGTGGCGGGCAAAAAGGGTGAGGTCGAGCGTCATCTGTGTGTCGCTGGCGTCAGAGAGCTGCTTTAGGAAATAGGTGGGGAAGGTGGCGGCAGAGATGGCGTAGTCGCTGCCTTCTACGACGCTGACGTTCGGCAGGTCGCTTGTGCCGGCTCGGAGCATGGCAAGGCGGTCGGCATAGGAGAAAGCGGAGCAGTCTTCGCGCACGCATATAATGAAGAGGTGGGAGACCTGGGCGGCGGCTTGCTCAATAAGAAAGCGATGGCCCAGGGAGAAGGGGTTGGCGTTCATGACGATGACGCCGACGTGCTGTTGCGACAAGACTGCAACAGACTGGATGGGGGGGACGGGAGAGGCAAGGGAGCGGAGGTAGCGCTCGTAGGCTTGGAGGCCGGCGGTGCCTGTCTCCATGAGGATGGCTTGTGGGGCTTCGGCCAAGAGACGGAAGCCAAGACTTTGGAAGAGCGCAAGGTTCGAGGGCTTGGTGAAGAGCTTGACACTCTGGTGCCCCTCACTGTTGGCGCGACTGATGAGATGGGAGAGCAAGCGGCTGGAGAGACCTTCCTCGCGCAGGTTGGAGGAGACGGCAATGCACTTGATGACATTGCCCTTGAGGCCACCACCGGCCAGCAGTTCGTCGTCGTCGACACGAAATACGCCGGCATAGTAGTCCACGTCGTCGAGCCGCAACTGACTCTCTGACAGGAACTGCTCTACGCGCTGGCGGTTGCGCTGTAGCGTGAGCGGCACTTGGCGAATCTCAAACTCGGTGTACATAACCTTCTATCAGTTGACTGATGCGTTGATGAAGCTCCTCCTGCGTGTGTTTATGCTGGCGCATACAGAGACGAGCTTCGCTGCCACAGATGATACAACGGCGCAGGGGCAGGCCGATGGCTGTGCGGCTGACGGGCCGTCCGTCGGGGGCGATGACGTCGATGTCGAACAGTCGGCCTAACGGGTGGGTCTCCTCGATGTGGCTCACCATGCGTTTGGCATCGAGCCGGGCGACGTCGACGAGCAGATAAGCCTCATAGCCCGTCGGCAGGTCGCGCTCTTCAAGAAAGCCCATGTGGCCGTCGAAGCACTCGCGGAGCGCCTCAACGGCCGCATGGGCCACGATGAGCGATTGCCGATTACGCTTCACCGCCCCGGGCATCACCACCGTGAGGCACACCAACGTCTCGTCGGGATGCTCGCTGAGGAGCACCTGCTGGCGCGCCTGCCGGGCGTCGCGGCTCGCCAAGAGTTCAGAAAGCGTAATCTCCATCGTTTTTGTTCGATTCTTTTATTCCTGGATATTCTTAATGACGTCCATCACGGAGCCGTCGCGATTCATCACCACGCCGACCACCTTGTCGCCGAAGGGCAGCGGGTCGGGCTGGCCGATGACCTTGAGGGCACGGTCACGCAGCTCCTCGAGCGTGACGAGCTTCAGCCCGGCAGCCTTCAGCCGCTCGGCAATCTCCGGACGGGCGGGGTTCACGGCGATGCCATATTCGGTGACCACTACGTCGATGGTGCGACCCGGCGTGATGAGCGTCGTCACCTGATCAACCACGCAGGGGATGCGGCCGCGCAGCAGCGGACAAACGATGATGGACAGGGCCGAGTCGGCGGCCGTGTCGGGGTGACCGCCAACGGCGCCGCGGATGATGCCGTCGCTGCCCACAAGCACGTTGACATTGAAGTTGACGTCGACCTCGAGAGCCGAGAGGATGACGATGTCGAGATAGTGCGTGGCCGAGCCCGGCGTGTCGGCGCTGGCATATTCGCTGGCCGAGACCTCCTTGTGCATGGGGTCGTTCATGAGCGATTCGGCAGCCACCTTGTCGAACGACTGCACGTCAATGAGGCGGTCGATGAGTCCCTCCTCGTGCATCTTCACCATGTGGGCCGTGATGCCGCCGAGGGCAAACGAGGCCTTGATGCCCTGCTCAATCATGCTCTCGCGGATATACTTCACGGCAGCGAGCGAGGCACCGCCCGAACCGGTCTGGATGGAGAAGCCATTCTTGAAGTAGCCGCTGTTGATGATTACCTTGGCGGCCTGCTTGGCCAGCAGGATGTCGCGCGGATTCTTGGTGTCGCGGATGGCACCGGAGGCAATCTTCGACGAGTCGCCCACGCTGTCTACCTCGACCACGAAGTCAACGTCGTGCTCAGAGATGGCATTGGGCGTGTTGGGATACTGCACCAGGTCGTCGGTCAGGATGACCACCTTGTCGGCATAGCGGGCGTCGGGCAGTGCATAGCCCAGCGAGCCGCAGATGCTCTTGGCATTTTCCGAGCGGGAGAAACCGCAGGCATTGCCGGCGGGGTCGCACGACGATGCGCCGAGGAAGGCCACGTCGATGTGAAGGTCGCCGTTGGCAATGGCCGAGCCGCGGCCGCCATGCGAGCGGAAGACGACGGGCTTCTCCATCAGTCCGCGTGAAATCTGGTCGGCCAGTTCGCCGCGCAGTCCGCTGGTGGAAATCTCGGTGATGACGCCATTCTTGACGTGTTCAATGAGCGGTTTGTGCACGTCCTGCAGGCTCGATGCTGCCAGCGAGAGATTCTTGAATCCCATCTCGGCCAGCTTGTCGACCACCATGTTCACCACCTTGTCGCCGGCGCGGAAGTGGTGGTGGAACGAGATGGTCATGCCGTCCTTCAGTCCGCTGCGGCGGATGGCCTCCTCCAGCGTCACCACCTTCGACGACGGGCCCTCCTTCTGGTTCTCGGTGCGGGCCGTCGGCTGCTTGTCGCCCGTGCCTTTGTATATCTCCTTGCCCATCTGGGCGGCAGCCTGCTCCACGAGGGCTGCCCTCTCTGCTATGATGTTATTCATTGTCTACGTCCTCCTTCTTTAAAACTCCTGATGCAATGGCGAGGTCGATGGTGCGCTGGGCACGTATGACCACGGGCTTGTCGACCATCTTGCCGTTCACGGCGATGACGCCCGATCCCTTCTTCTCGGCCTCCTTGATGGCGGCGAGGATGGTCAGGGCCTTGTCGATGTCCTTCTGCTTGGGTGCGAACACCTCGTTGATAATCTCAATCTGGCGCGGGTTGATGATCGACTTGCCGTCGAAGCCCAGGGCCTTGATGAGCTCCACCTCCTTGCGGAAGGTCTCCATGTCGTTCAGGTTCGAATAGACCGTGTCGAGCGCGTCGATGCCGGCGGCACGTGCAGCCACGACGATGGTCTGGCGGGCCAGCAGCAGCTCGGTGCCCTCGGGGGTGCGCTGCGTCTTCAGGTTGGCGCAGTAGTCCTCGGCCCCCAGGGCGATGCCCATCATGCGCTTCGAGGCCACGGCGATGTCGTAGGCATTCACGATGCCCAGCGTGCTCTCGATGGCGGCCATAATCTTCGTGCGGCCCAGGCAGCCGATTTCCTGTTCCACCTTTTCAATCTCGCGTTCCACTTCGCGCACCTCCTCGGCCGTCTCCGTCTTCGGCATGCGTATCACGTCGACGCCGGCCTTCACCACGGCCTCGATGTCCTTCTTCCCGTAGGGTGTGTTCAGCGGATTGATGCGCACCACCATCTCCGTGTCGCCGTAGTCGATGGTTTTCAGCGCGTTGTACACCAGCAGACGGGCCGTGTCCTTCTCGGCCATCGTCACGGAGTCCTCCAGGTCGAGCATGATCGAGTCGGGGCCGTAGATGAAGGCGTCTGCCATCATGCCGGGGTTATTGCCCGGCACGAACATCATGGTTCTTCTTAGTCTCATAGTATTCTTCGGATTTTTATAGTTCACTTTAAGGGTGCAATAGCTGACTCTTCGCTTTTACCTTTAGTCTTTCCACACGTTTTTCCCCGTAGCACGCACGGCAGCAGCCGTCACGCGGGCACGGATTGTGCAGTCGAGGGCGCCCTTGTCGGTGGCACGAACCTCTGCTTGCGTTACGCCAAGCCCTTCGAGGGTCTCAGTGATTACTTTCTTGATCTGATTGCCAAACTGATAGGCGACCGTGCTCTGCAGGTCAATCGTCAGCCCTGCCTTGTCGGTAGGAGCAATCTGAATCATAATGTCGCCGGACTCCAGAGTGCCGGCCATCGCATTTTTCAGTTCCATCGTTCTTCTTTTTTTAAGATTTAAGAATACAATTATAGTATTAGTCGGTCCATCCAACAATCTATTACCAAAGAACTGATGCCTACCGAAGTGACAACATCGGTTGCCCATGTTAACTTTGTCAAACAATCTTATTTATACACGTATTATTCTCTACACATCTCGTGCAGAAAGAGATTTTATGCAACTTGATTATTTTAATCTTCCGGCTCCATTGCCCGGGAGCCATAGATTAGCGCCTGAACCGGCAGGTCTTCTGACTTGCTCAATTATCGACACCTTCCCGTCGGGATTGACAGTGGCTTTCTTACGGCCGATAACATAATGAGCTTACAGCAGCGGGTACTGTTCAGGATTCTCACCTGATTCCCTTTTAATCTCCAAGCATCCCTTGTGGCAACGCTTAGGAGAACCAAATTCGAGTGCAAATATATGTTTTTTCTGAAAGACGGCAAAGAAAAACGACAGAAAAAAGCCACTTTGCATATAAATAAATACAAAAAACGCGCACCGAGGAATGCTCGATGCGCGTTTTTGTTAAGTTGGGATTGCAATTTAATACTCAATCTCCATAGCCATAAGCGGAGCGTGCTGCTGAGCGCCATAGACATCGGTTTCGCCCAGTGCACCGCTCGGAATGGGGCGTTTGATGGTGGTCTTGATGGCCTTTGCAGGGTCGAAGTAGACCTGCACCAGAATCTGATCCTCATCAATGCCGTAAGCCTCACAGAAATTCTTCTTATTGATGGCCTGAGCAGCCTTCACTTTCTCATAGGTCTCGAAATCCTTGAAGATGACGTCGAAGGTCAGCTCATAGGGGCCTGAGTTCTTGCTGCGGATGACCGAAGCAATATCAATCAGTTTATGCTTTTCCATAATTGCTATTCAGTTATCAGTTAGAATTCCATATAGGTGATGGGGAACGGGGCACAGGTGTCCTCAATACGCATCAGGTGATAGACATTGAACTCGTAGACGGCGCCCATCTTGCAGTCGCTGGGCGAGAAGGGGAAGGCCAGGTTGCCGGCGGTCGAAATGCGGCCCTCATAGCCGTAGTGCAGCATTGTCGAACGGGCAAAACCACAGATGGTGTTAGCCTCTTCCTGCGTGGGAGCCACGGCCTCGATGATGATGAGCAGCTCGTCGCTCTGCGAGTCGGGGGTCTTGGGGAACATGTGCATGACGCCCTTCTTGCCGTAGATCTTGAAATCGAGGTAGAAGTCCTTCATGCCGGAGTCGCGGAAGTTGTCGAGCACACGCTCGCGCACCTTCTCCACCACGGTATCGATCTGGCTGATCATCACAGGGTCGTGGGTGGCAGCGGGCGACATGGTGCGATAGCCCACACGGCGCACACCCTCAAGCTTCACAAAGTAGCCATCGGTGGGGACGAACTTCGTGCCGCTGACTTTCACCTGCGTATCGGTGAGCTGCTCAAACTTCGTCTCGTGCAGGTCGAGGGCACCGCCGGGACCAGGCAGCACGTAGGGATTGGTCTTCTCATAGAGCGAGTGGGCTGCCACGGAGAGGGCTGTACACTTGCGGATGGGGTTCAGAGGCTCCACCACGAAGTGATCCTCGCGCAGGGTACCCATCATGCAGTCGCTGCCGCTACCGGGCAGGGCCGTGATGGCAGCGCACTCCAGAATCTTACCCATGTGGATGGCCAGGGCCTTGTCGAAGCCGCGGCTGATAGCCAGGGCCGAGAACTCGCAGGGGTCGTAGCTACGACCGGCCAAAATGACCTGAGCACCGCCCTCAAGAGCTTTGATGTAGGGCTCCTCACCCATCTGAGCCACAATATGAATCGACTCGTCGATATCGCTCTCCTTCAGTTCGGGCACAGGGCCGAGAGGCGAAATGTCGCCCTTGCGCAGCTTCTCCTTGACATAGTCCTTCTCAAACTCCGACTGGATGACAGCCATCTTGAACTTCAGCTTCTGTTCAGCGGCAATCTCCTTGATGATGGCAACGGTCTCCTCCACGTGGGGGCGTGCACCGCTGCCGCCAGCCGTGCCAATCATGACGGGAATGCCAGCCTCGAGAGCTGCAGGAATCATGATGGCCAGGTCGCGCTTCACGGCGTTGCGGTCGGTGAACGAATAGCCGGCACCGAGATAATAGGGACCCGGGTCGGTTGAGCCGGCGTCACACGAAATCACGTCGGGCTTGCGGCGCATGCCTTCGCGGAACGACTCCTCTGGGAAACCATAGCCCAGGATGGCGGTCGGCGAAAGGACGCGTATTTCTTTTTGGTTATTTTCCATATTTTTTGTAGGTTTTGTAGGTGGAGTAGGTTTTATTTGCGCAGGGCGAGGATGCGTGACATCTCGTTGAAGACGATCATGTAGCCCTCGTCAACACCCATGCCAGGCTTAGCCAGATACTGCTTGGGCTGGGTAGCCATGGCCACGTGAGCGCAGCACTCGGCGGAGCGGTTGGTCTCGTTGCAGGTACCGCCAAGGTAAGCACCCATGCCATGCTCACGGCAGTAGAGGACAGCCTCGATAGAGTTGTTGATACCACCCAGGTCAGGCGTCTTAATCTGAGCCATGTGGCCAGCCTTTGCCTTCGTGAAGTCGATGACATCCTCGAAGGTGTTGCACCACTCGTCAGCCACGATTTCAGCGTCGGTGCCCAGTGCCTCCATCTCGCGACGGATGGTTGCCAGAGCCTCAATCTGAGCCTGCTTCTCGCCCATGTCGACGGGACCCTCAACACGGAGGTGGAAGGGCTGAGCAATCGTAGCCAGATTGGCTATATACTTAGCAATAGCCTTGAAGTCGTTGTTGAAGACGAGGCCCAGCGTGCCATAGACGTCGATGTGGAAGATGGGGTTGTAGTCAGCGAAAGGCTTCTTCTCGATGACACGATTGCGGAGCCACTCGATGTAAGCTTCAATCTTCTCACCCTTCAGGCCCACTTTCTCCTCAACGTGGTTGAACAGAGCGTGAGGCAGCACGGCAGCACCCTTCATGATCATCTTGTCGGCGTTCATGTAGCGGTCGTCGCCGCTCTGGGTGAAGATATCAATCATCTTGTCGCTCACCTTCGTGCCATACTCGTCGGCAATGACTTCGCACATCAGACGGTGCTGGCTCTTGGCCACAGCGTCGAGGCAGGCCTGCGTGACACCATAGCGGATAGCGGTGTGGTAGATTTTACCCGTAGAGGGAGAGACCATCTTGTCGACGATGTCGGCCATCTCGCGGAAGTTCGTAATCTCCATGCCCTCATACTTCGGAGCAATCTCCTTCTCGATGACAGGAATGAAGTTCTCAGCCAAGAACAGAGGATCGCGGCCACCTGCACCCGAATACTGCACAGCAGCGCAGTCGCCAAAGGCCACCTGACCATCCTCAAGGATAAACATGACACTGATTGACTCGCCCATCTGGCGTACCGAGGTGAAGCCCGGGGTCATAGGCTCGCCTACATAGAAGTTACCGTCATTCTTGGCACCAGCCTTAATGGCTTTCTGATCGTCGAAGAAGAAACCTGTCTTTCCGGCGGAGCAAACTACTTTCTTGATTTTCATTGCTTTTTGTTTTTATTGACTTTGGATGTTAAAGATTTCTATTTACTTACTCCTTGTTGCGCATATGCTCGGTCTCAGGACGACCTACGAGGAAGCCCTTTTCAATGGCACTCACGTCGTCGATAACCATCTGGAGCGACACCTGCCGGCCCTCAAACTTAGCACGCTCTTCGAGTTTGGCACGATGGAAGTCGCGCAAATCCTGCGTGAGGGGCAGGTTGCCCATCTCGAGAATGCGGATGGCGCCGTCGTTGTCGCGGGCGGGCAGCACCTTGCCGGCATTGTTGCGGTTGGGAGCGAACGGAATGTCGAGAATACCAGCCTCAAAAGCGCGCACGGTGCCGATGGCAATATCGCCCTTGCCCAGTTCTTCCACCTTATCCATGATGCACTTCACCTCAGCCTCGATAATGCTGCTCTCCTTCTGCACCAGAGGAATCTCGCGCAGATCCTGGTCGCGCAGCATTGAGATGACCTGCTTCGTGCAACGCAGACCGGCGGCGTTGGCCTCTTTCGTGGGCACGCCATAGGCCTCGTGGGGAGTCTTCACGATGACCTTCGTAGCCTTCGACAGGGCGGCAGCGGCCGAGCCCCACGAGATGACGCCGAAAGCCTTAGCTTCATTCTGCGGGAAACCGCCCATCCACTGGTGGAACACGCTGGTGACGCGCACATCGTCGAACCCATACTTGTGCAGGTATTCACGGGTCTGCTTCACCAAGGCGCGCATAGCAGCTACATCCTGTATAAGGTTACCAATCTGGCCATAGCCAACGGTGATGTCCTTCACCCCCTGCTCAGCGGCAAGCAGCGCCTCGATGATGGCCACCGAGTTTGAGATGCACGGCGGAATGAGCGTACCCGTAAGAGGGCCGAAGGGCTCACGGTTGATGCTCACGCCAGCCTCCTCGTACATGCCCACAAGGCGGTCGGTATACTGCCAGTACTTTATCGTCTTCTCAATAGAATGGTTCTTCGAGTAAGGAATGTTATATGAGATACCGCCGCCCTCATAGGATGTGAAGCCACCGGCGATGGCAATCTCGGTGAGCAGACGGGCATCAGGGGTTCCATGGCGCACCTGCACAGGGCTCTTCACCGACGAAGTGACCAGCCGGCACACCTTATGACCGTAGTTCACGGCGGGGAAGCCGTTAAGCATCGAGCGTCCTGACTGCTGGCTCTTCTCAATACCCACCTGGCACTCGTTGTAGCGATTCAGTCGGGTGTAGCTGTCGATGGTTGTAGGAAGCAGGTCGGCACCGCCCTCATTCTCAAGGTGCTGAAGCAGCTCGATGTGCTCCTGATAGAGAGCCACGCCGGCACGGGGCTGAATGAGCGTCACGTGCTCTTTGTCGGCCTTGGCCAGTTTCTCGCCGAAGCGCTTCTCCTTGGGAATAGACAGCTGGTAGTCTACAGCTTCTTTGAAGTCGACTTCCTTGCCGGTGGGCCACTGCTGGAGCACTTCAGCGCGCTCAGCCATGAACAGGTCATCAGGAATTCTCTGGTTTTTCAATTCTCTTTCCATACGTGTATTTTGATTTAAGTTTTTCTATATAATACTTATTATATTATTAATGGTGTGTCAGGCGGTTATCTCGATGGTGTTTTTGTCAAGCAGCTCGAAGGCAAGTTCCTCATCGATAGTGCGCAGCAGGCCCATGGCAGCAAAGATATACTGGCTGTCAAGATAGAACTTAGGATGCGTAGGCTTGGTACACTCCGCATGATTCACATCGTAGACACTCCCCCTCAGAATCTCCACGGGGCGACGGCTGTTGCGCACCACTCCGCCGATGCCAATCACCGAAGGCACCCCCATCAGGTCTTTACCCTCCAAGGTGTGCATCAGCCCCATCGGCGTATACACATCGGCCATTCTGCCGCAATGGCGCTCCACGGCCATTGCCACGGCCGAGCGCCCCAGAAACTCCTCTATCAGCTCCTCCTCAGAGCCGGCCTCAGCCAGCGTCGACGGATGGGCCGAGCAGAGCTCCACCCACTCTTTCACCTTCTGCTGGTGCGCCTCGCTCCGGAAGTCGCGGCGGGTGAGCTGGTCGAACACATGCTTCAGGCTGTAGCGCATGCCTAAGTCGCCCTCCACGGTGCGCTTCATCCACGGCTCGGGCAGTCCCTTCATCAGCGTGTTGTCTATGGTGGGCTCGCCTGACGCCATTGAATACACATCGGTGGTGGCACCGCCAATGTCGACAGCCAGGAGGTCGCCCCTGCCCTGTTGCCTCTCGGTGCCCTTGCTCAGCAGCTCGCAGGCCTGGAGCACGGCCAGCGGTGTGGGTATAATCTTATAGGGTGTCTTCACCTGAATCTTGTTCAGGCCCTTGGCTTCGATGATACGTGCAATGAACATCTGCCGGATGGCATCGCGCGCAGGCTCTATGTTCAGCTTGTTGAACTCGGGCATCACGTTCTCTGTGATGACGCAATCCTTGCCCGCCTCCTTGAAGACGCGGGCAATGTCGTCGTTGGCACTCTTATTGCCAGCCACGATGGTCGTAAACGGCCGGTCGATGTTGCAGAGCCGCCGGGCGTTGGCAATGATGACCTCCTTGTTGCCGCCGTCAGTGCCGCCGCAAAGCAACACCAAGTCGGGATTGATGTCGTATATCTCCTGCTGCTCGCCGCCGCTGATCTCATAGGCAAACGTCTTCACTACCTTAGCCCCGGCATTCGATGCCGCCGTGCGTGCGGCTTTCGCCGTCAGGTCGGGCACCAGTCCCAGAGCCACCATCTTCAGTCCGCCTGCCGCCGAACTACATACGAGTAGTTTGTCGTATTCGAAGTCTTCACACCCCTCTTGGCTGGTGAGCAGCCTGAAAGCCTTATTAAAACCGATGGTCACATCCTCGTCTATCGTCGTAAACGACTGTGATGTGCCCATAATTCTGCGCTTCTGGCAGTCAATGGCTGTCAGTTTTGTATAGGTACTGCCTATATCAACCGTCAGAACCTTCATAAATGCAAGTTAAAAAGTTTCTTTTCTTGGCTTGTTACAGGTAAGACATCATGCTTACTCCATCTTCAGCACCCTCTTCAGATCTTTTATTGTGTCTTCTATCGGTGTGCTGGGCGGATAGACGAAGTCGAAGCCCATAGCCTTAAAGCGTGCCTTCACATCCTCAAAGTTCTGCTTGCCCACCACCAGGTTGCCGCCGACAAAGAGGGGGATGCCCTTCAGTCCGGCCTCGTCGCACTTCTGGCGCAGGCCCATGCAGTCTATTTCGCCATGACCGTAAAGCGACGATACCAGAATGGCATCAGCATTGGTCTCAACGGCGGCCTCGATGTACTCCTCCTGCGACACCATCACGCCGAGGTTCACCACATGGAAGCCTTCGTTGTTGAGGGTCAGGTCGATAATTTTGTTTCCCACTGCATGTGCGTCAGCGCCAATCACGCCAATCACGACAGTTTTCTTGTCCATAGTCTTAGATACGTGTATAATTTAAGAGATTTAAGAATTGGGCACAAAAGTATAGCTTTTTCTTGAAACGTGAAAGAAAATCCCGATAAATTTCGTTAAGGAGCGTGTTTTTTTCTGTTTTCTTTGGCTGTTTCGCCGAAAAGCATTACTTTTGCAAACTGCATTAAGCACAGAGAACAATTAAATCCTAATACTGAATCAACAACAAATACTACAAGGAGAAGTCTTATGGCTAACACACCCGATTTCAAGTATGCTCCCATGTATCAGCTGGGAGAAGACACCACTGAGTACTATCTGCTGACCAAAGAAGGCGTCTCGCTGGGCGAGTTTGAGGGCCAGCCCATGCTGAAGGTTTCGAAAGAAGCCCTCACGCAACTCACCCAACAGGCTTTCCACGACGTCAGCTTCATGCTGCGCCGCTCGCACAACGAGCAGGTGGCCAAAATCCTGACCGACCCCGAGGCCTCGGAGAACGACAAGTTCGTGGCGCTCAACATGCTGCGCAATGCCGAAGTGGCCTGCAAGGGCAAGCTCCCCATCTGCCAGGACACCGGCACGGCCATCATCCACGGCGAGAAAGGCCAGCAGGTGTGGACCGGCACGTGCGATGAAGAAGCCCTCACGCGCGGCGTCTACAATGTCTACACCCAGGAGAACCTGCGCTATTCGCAGAACGCACCGCTCACCATGTACGAAGAGGTGAACACACGGTGCAACCTGCCCGCCCAGATTGACATCGAGGCCACCGAAGGCATGGAGTACCGCTTCCTCTTCATAGCCAAAGGCGGCGGCTCGGCCAACAAGACTTATCTCTTCCAGGAGACGAAAGCACTGCTGAACCCCGCAAAGCTCATCCCCTTCCTCGTAGAGAAGATGAAGACACTGGGCACGGCTGCCTGCCCGCCCTACCACATCGCCTTCGTCATTGGCGGCACCAGCGTAGAGCGCAACCTGCTCACCGTGAAACTGGCTTCCACCCACTTCTATGACTCCCTGCCCACGACCGGCGACGAGACTGGCCGCGCCTTCCGCGACATCGAGCTGGAGAAGACGCTCACACTCGAGGCCCATCGCTTCGGACTGGGTGCACAATTCGGCGGAAAGTATGTCTGCCACGACATCCGTGTGGTACGCCTGCCCCGTCACGGCGGTTCGTGCCCTGTGGGCATGGGCGTCAGCTGTTCGGCCGACCGCAATATCAAGGCCAAAATCAACAAGGACGGCCTGTGGATTGAGAAGATGGACGACAAACCCTACGAGCTGATTCCCGAGGAGCTGCGCCGCCAGGGTGAGGGCGAGCCCATCCGCATCAACCTCGACCAGCCCATCAGCGATGTGTGCAAGGAACTGACGAAGTATCCGGTCTCCACACGTGTGCTGCTTAGCGGCACCATCATCGTGGCCCGCGACATAGCCCACGCCCGCTTGAAGGAGCGCATCGACCGCGGCGAGGGTCTGCCCGACTACTTCAAGCAGCACCCCGTCTACTACGCCGGACCGGCCAAGACGCCCGAAGGCATGCCTTGCGGCTCGATGGGCCCCACCACGGCACAACGCATGGACCCCTATGTGGATGAGTTCCAGGCCAACGGCGGCTCCATCGTGATGATTGCCAAGGGCAACCGCTCGCAACAGGTGACCGACGCCTGCAAGAAGCACGGCGGCTTCTATCTTGGCAGCATCGGCGGCCCGGCTGCCGTCTTGGCCCACGACAACATCAAAGCCATCGAGTGCGTGGAATATCCCGAGCTGGGCATGGAGGCCATCTGGAAGATACGCGTGGAAGACTTCCCCGCCTTCATCCTTGTCGACGACAAGGGCAACGACTTCTTCAAGCAGCTCAAGCCCTGGCCCGCCACGAACTAAGCCTTTAGCACGAATTTGGAAATAAGCAAATTGGCTACCACCCGACAAATCGCGGTGGTAGCCAATTTTGTTGTTCCCTACAAGTTTAACTCATACTCATCACTGCTCACCTT
>JAGBJJ010000014.1 GCA_017934525.1 Prevotella sp. | reverse complement strand
TCTGTACGCCCGACGTGGCTTCACTGTCTGTGCCGCTTTACGCAAATAAAACTTAAATGAAGAGGCAAAGCGTGGCGAATCAGAAAATTATTTGTATCTTTGCATGCAAACGAATCGATAAGACTAAGACTTATTCCTATAAGATATATGAAGACAAACTACGAGCTGCGCTATGCAGCTAATCCTTCTGATGTGCGACATTATGACACGGCACGGTTGCGCCGTGACTTCCTCATCGAGCGGCTGTTCGCGCCCGACGAGGTGTCGATGGTATATTCTATGTACGACCGCATGGTGGTGGGCGGTGCCATGCCCGTCAGCGAGACGCTGGCGCTGGAGGCTATCGCGCCGCTGCGTGCCCCCTTCTTCACCTCGCGCCGCGAGGTGGGCATCTTTAATGTGGGCGGACCGGGCAGCGTGACGGTGGGCGATGAGACGTTCCATCTTGGTTTCAAGGAGGCTCTCTACGTGGGGCGCGGCGACCGCGACGTGACGTTCTGCTCCGACGATGGCGCCCACCCGGCCTTGTTCTACTTCAACGCTACCACCGCTCATACGGCCTACCCCTGCCGCAGGGTGACGAAGGACGAGGCGCTGGTGGCCCACATGGGGTCGCTGGAGACGTCGAATGAGCGCACCATCAACAAGATGCTGGTGTCGCAGGTGCTGCCCACCTGTCAGCTGCAGATGGGCATGACCGAGCTGGCTCCGGGCAGTGTGTGGAACACCATGCCGGCCCACACTCACGAGCGCCGCATGGAGGCCTACTTTTATTTTGACCTGCCAGCGGACCAGGCCGTGTGTCACTTCATGGGCGAGCCGCAGGAGACACGCCACCTGTGGCTGCACACCGGTCAGGCGGTGCTCTCGCCGGAGTGGAGCATCCACAGTGGCGCCGCCACGCATGCCTACACGTTTATCTGGGGCATGGGCGGCGAGAACCTTGACTACTCAGACCAGGACTTCTGTCAGATAAGCGACCTCAGATAAGCAATAACTAACCATTTAAAAAATTGTGCAATATGACGAGTATGTTTTCATTAGAGGGTAAGAACGCCTGGATCACCGGCGCATCTTACGGTATTGGATTTAACATTGCGAAGGCTTTTGTGGCTGCAGGTGCCAAGACCATCATCTTCAACGACATCAACGAGGCTGCCCTGCAGCGCGGACTCGACAACTACCGCGAGGCTGGCATCGACAATGTGAAGGGCTACGTATGCGATGTGACCGACGAGAAGGCCGTGAAGGCGCTGGTGGATAAGATTCACGAGGAGGTGGGCCAGATTGACATACTGGTGAACAACGCCGGCATCATCAAGCGCATCCCGATGCACGAGATGAAGCGCGAGGAGTTTCAGCAGGTCATCGACATCGACCTGGTGGGGCCGTTCATCTGCTCGTCGGCCGTGCTGCCTGAGATGATGGAGCGCCGCGAGGGCAAGATTATCAACATCTGCTCGATGATGTCGGAGCTGGGACGTGAGACCGTGTCGGCCTATGCTGCCGCCAAGGGTGGCCTGAAGATGCTCACGCGCAACATCTGCTCGGAGTATGGCGAGTACAACATTCAGTGCAACGGCATCGGCCCGGGCTATATCGCCACGCCGCAGACGGCCCCGCTGCGCGAGCGTCAGCCCGACGGCAGCCGCCATCCGTTTGACTCGTTCATCTGCGCCAAGACGCCGGCCGGCCGCTGGCTCGACCCGTCGGAGCTGGGCGGTCCTGCAGTCTTCCTGGCCTCACATGCCAGCGATGCGGTCAATGGCCATGTGCTCTACGTGGATGGCGGTATTTTGGCCTACATCGGCAAGCAGCCGAAGTAAAGAGTAGAGCGTTCGGAAAAAAGAAATCGCCAGACCTTGCGGGGCCTGGCGATTTCTTCTTTTCTGGTTGGACGACTCGGATTCGAACCGGGAATGACAGAACCAAAACCTGTAGTGTTACCATTACACCATCGTCCAATCACTTTATTTGCGGGTGCAAAGGTAATGTTTTTTCCCGACATGGCCAAATATTTCGTTGCAAATTTGCTTAAACGCCATGAGTTAGGGTGGCTGGCAGGCGATGCGTGCGGCGGTTACTCTTTCTCAAGAATGATGTTGATGAGTGCGGTGATGTCGGCTACGTCGGTCTTGCCGTCGCCGTTGATGTCGGTGGTTGCCGTGTCGTAGGCAGTGCCTGCGGCGGGCTGCCTGCCCAGTATGATGTTCACCAGGGCCGTCACGTCGGCTATGTCGGTCTTGCCGTCGCCGTTGATGTCACCCCTCTTTGCCATAGGGCGGGCATAGACCTCGTCGAGGAAGACGCGCTTGTCTGGCGTGAAGGTGATGCTCACGTTGCCGCTGCCGGTCAGTGTGGCGCTGTAGGTGGTCCACTCGCCCTGCTTCATGGCAAACTGCGTCTGCGAGAGCGTGGCATTGCCGTTGACGGTCAGTGTCAGGGTGGTGCCGTCAGTGCCCCATGGTGCAGCCATGAAGGTAAAGACTGACGTGCCTTCGACGGTGAAGGTGGGTGTGGTGACCACGCCGGCAGCCTTGCCGCTGCCGAAGCGGGCACACCTGTCGCCGCCGAAATAGGCGGTGGTGACCCAGCCGTCGTTGTCGGGCTTGAAGGTAGAGGATGAGGAAGCCACGCCGTTGCCGCTAAACTGCCCGTCGTTGCCGCCCGTGCCCGAGCACTGGTCGAAGGTCTCGGCAAAGTAGGCTTCGGCCGTGTAGAAGACATAGCTGGCTGTGGCCACGGCACTCATGATGCCTTTGGGGCTGATGGCCACAGCTTTCAGCGTGGTGTTGTCGCCGATGGCGATGGGCCCGGTGTACATAGTGCCGCTGGTGGTGGGCGACGTGCCGTCGGTGGTGTAGCGTATGGCGGCGCCCTCGGTGGGGCAGGCTATGGTGACGCTCAGCGGCTCGCTGTAGACACCGCCGTCGGGCGAGAAGATGGGCTTCGCCACATAGTCGGGCTGCAGGGCCTGATAGCGGTCGTCGTCGGCGGCTGTGGTGATGGTTGTGGCGGGGTCGAAGGCCACGTCGGTGCTGTCGCCCCAGATATACTCAGCCAGATAGGGGAAGTCAACGAAGAGGTTGCGGTTGCCCTGTATGGTGGCCACGGCATCGTTGCGGTCGGTCTCCAGCTGGTCTACGGGGTCGTCCTTCAGCCACTGCAGATAGAGCGTGTAGGCCCACTGCTTCAGCGTGGGCCACGTGTTGTTCTCCAGCTGCTGAAGCCCTTCGGTGCCGCTCCATGTCAGGTTCTGGTAGGCCGTCGCCATATACATATAGGTGCGTGCGAAGTCGCCCTTGTACTGGTCGCCGGGCTCCCAGCAGTGGCGGTCGCTGACGCCGTCGATGGTGCCCGTGCCCACCTTGTCGTAGCCCTCTTCCTCCTGCGTCACCGTGGTCACGACGCCCATGGGGTAGTTGCTTTTCGAGGAGTTGGCCTTCGAGTCAGAGGGATAGAGGTTGTAGAGGTCTTTGTAGGCATTGACAGTGGTGCTCTTGCCCCACCAGCTCTTGGGAAACGAGTGCTCTATGTTCATGCCGCTGATGGCCGCCCCGCTGTTGCTTTCGGGGAAGTAGAATTTCTTGGCGCTGTAGCGGTTGACGCACTCGTTGGTCTCCACGATACGGTCGGTCTGGTAGAAGCCCCACCATGTTCTTGAAATGCCGCTGCCGTAGTCGAGTGTCTTCGGCGAGCCGATGAGGCCGTATACGGCCGTCTTCAGTTCGGCTTTCTTCTTGCCTTTCAGCAGGCTGGCCTGCTTCACAAGTTCACTGCGCTCGATGGCCGTGGCTGCTGTGACTACGGTCATGGCGATGAGTAGCAAAATAGTTTTTTTCATAATCTATATCTATGCCTTTGTGGTCATTTTATCTTGAATGGCTTTATGTATGACATCGTAGAGCCACCTCAGGGCGAAGTACATGAGCGTGCCGGCGGCGATGCCTGCAATGGCGTCCCAGAGGTAGTGGGCCTGTATGTAGACGGTGGCGAAGAACATGAGCGTGCCTAGAGGCAGAATGGTGAAGAAGAGCCAGCGGCAGCGCTCCTGGCGGGCCAGCCACAGCAGCACGGTGGTGACGCCCACGTGGCTCGACGGGAAGGCAGCCGTGGGGCGCTCGCCGGCGTTGTGGGCTGCTATGAGCAACTTGTGGAACAGACCGTCGGTCCATCCGGGTATGGGCAGCGACTCCTGGTGCTGGCTGAAGTAGTTGCCCATCTGCGGGCTGATGCCCAGAGAGGCCTGGTCGGTGCCTATGGCTTCGAAGTAGAACTGTGGCCCTGCCACGGGAAAGATGATGAAGATAGTGTAGAAGATGAAGAAGGAACCGAGGATGACGAAGGCTGCCTGCCTGATGCGCTGAGGCCTGGCGAAGAAGAAGTAGCACATGGTGAGCACGATGAGCGGATAGTAGCTCACGTAGCTCAGGGCCATCAGCTCGCTCACCACGGGGTGGCTGAAGCGGACGGGCCACACCAGCGACGGCTGGCAGCCGAAGGCGACGAAGTCCCAGTTGGCCACGAGGTGGTCGAAGTTGAAGAGCTCGCGGTTGAGCTCAAACGTGTCGGGATACCACCACCCGAGCCACAGCAGCTGGTTGACTACGCGCGCTATCATGACCAGGCGGCAGGGGAAGAGGATGTAGGCGCCCAGGCCGATGAGCGTGGTGACCATGCACCACAGTCGGCCGCTGAGCATGCTGTCGGGGGTGACGTAGGCGTGTGGGTTTGACACAATGCAGGCGGTGGTCACGGCGAGATAGGCGAGCATGGCGATTTCAAACAGGCACAGGCCTTTGTATGACTGCCGGTCAGGGCGCACCAGGCTTTTAGTCAGCTTCAGCAGTATCATAGCCAGTTGTTCTCCTTATACCATTTTACGGTGAGCCTGACGCCTTCGTCGAGCAGGTAGCGCGGCTCGTAGCCCAGCTCGCGCCGCGCGGGCTCAATGTCGCAGCGCCAGTTGCGCTGGCGCAGAATGTGATACTTGTCGTTGTTCAGGGCCGATATCTTGCCTGTCAGCCGTCCTGCCAGGTCGCCGAAGAAGGTGACCACGCGCAGCACCCAGATGGGAGCCCTCAGGCGCAGGCACCAGGGTGAGCCCAGCTCGCGTATGATGAGGTCGCTGAAGGTGGTCGACTGGTACACCTGGCCGTCGCTGAGGAAGTACTTGCGCCCCGGCTGCCCTTTCTCGCAGGCCAGGAAGACGGCCTGCACCACGTCTTTCACGTAGACGAAGGTGATGTCCTGCCGCTTGTAGCCCACGGCAAAGTCGGAGTGCTGCCTGATAGACTTGGCCATCAGGAAATAGTCGCGCTCGCGCGGACCGTAGACGCCCGTGGGGCGCAAGACGACGTAGGGGAAGGGTTTCCCGTCCTGCAGGGAGAGGGGGAGCGCGTCTAAGAACTGCTCGGCCTCGAGCTTCGAGCGGCCGTAGGCGGTGTTGGGGTGGGGCGTGTCGGTCTCGCGTATCTCCTCGTAGGGCTGTTGTTCGCGGATGGCGCCAAAGACGCTGAGCGAGCTCAGGTACACAAACTTGCGCAGCGGCATGTGCAGCGCCAGCAGGGCCTGCACCAGATGCTGCGTGCCCTCGGTGTTGATGCGGCGGAAGTCGTGCGGGTCTATGCACTTCGTCACGCCGGCGGCATGCACCACGTAGTCGAACTCGTGGCCGCGTAGCTGCTCGGTGAGCTCCTGCTCGTCGTCAAGGTTGAGTTCTATGAAGTGTATGCGCTCGTCGGCGAGATATTTCTTCGAACTGGAGCGGCGCACGGCGGCCCACGTGTCCATGCCGCGGCGCAGCGCCTCTTCTACAATGAACGAGCCAATGAAGCCACTGGCTCCGGTGATGAGAATCTTCATTCCTTACTATTCTTCTGTTTTGTGTGCAAAGTTACGAAAAACGAGCGAAATGCAAAAGGAAAAGCTTGTTTTTCTTCTCTTTTCCGAGTACACTTTACTTCGGCAAAGCCAAAGTTACGAAAAAATACTGAGAAAAGTGCCGTCGGTATGTTTTTTTTCTTATCTTTGCATGAAAAAGCGACAACCTATGAAAAAGATATTGATGACGGTGGTCTTCGTGGCCGTGGCTACGGCCACACTGGCTCAGGGCAATGTGCACGAGCGGTCGGAGGTATACCAGTGGCCGCAAGACAGCCTGGTGGTGGCAAAACTCAAGCAGTGGCAGCAGCTGAAGTTCGGCGTGCTCATCCACTGGGGGCTCTATGCCGTGCCTGGCATCGTGGAGTCGTGGAGCATCTGCGACGAAGACTGGATTACGCGCGACTCGACCATGACCTACGACGACTATATGCGCTGGTATTTCGGGCTGGCCGACCAGTTCTGTCCCACGCAGTTCGACCCCGCCCAGTGGGCCGGCGCCTGCCGTGATGCCGGCATGCGCTACATGATTTTCACCACCAAGCACCACGACGGCTTCTGCCTCTGGGACAGCCATCAGACCGACTTCACCGTCGCCCGCCATGCCTTTGCCGGCGATGCGCGGCGCGACGTGCTCAGCCATGTGCTCAACGCCTTCCGGCAGCAGCACTTCACCGTGGGCACCTATTTCTCGAAGCCCGACTGGCACTCGCAGCTCTACTGGTGGGACGTCTATGGCAAGAAGGGGCGCAACGTCAACTATCCCGTCGGCCAGCACCCTGAGCGTTGGCAGCAGTTTTGCCGCTACACCCATCGGCAGGTGGAGGAGCTGATGAGCGGCTACGGCCCTGTCGATATTCTGTGGCTCGACGGCGGATGGGTCTATCCCGACAACCGCGGACAAGACATCGACATGCCTGGGCTGGCCCGCATGGCCCGCAGCCATCAGCCGGGGCTCATCATTGTAGACCGCACCATCCACGGGCCCTACGAAAACTATCAGACGCCAGAGCGCACCGTGCCCGACACGCTGCTGAGCTATCCCTGGGAGAGCTGCATACCGTTGAGCGACGACTGGGGCTATGTGCCGCGTCCGCGGTGGAAGAGCGCCCAGCGTGTCATAGGCACGCTTATCGAGGTGGTGGCCAAGGGCGGCAACCTGGTGCTCGGTGTGGGCCCCACGCCTGAGGGGCTGCTGCAGCCCGAGGTGACCAGTCGGCTGCATGAGATAGGGCAGTGGCTGCAGAAGTATGGCGAGGCCATCTACGGCACCGTGCCCACACCCCACTATCACGACGGTGACGTGTGGTTCACGGCGGCCCCCGACGGCTCCCGGCTCTATGCCATCTACCGCCACGAAGAGGGGCGCCCCATGCCCACGCAGATCAGCTGGACGGGCCACCGGCCGCGCCGGGCCGTCAGACTGCTCAGCACGGGCCGGCGTCTGCGCTATACGACGCAGGCCGGCGGTGTCGTCACCGTCAGCCTGCCTAAGGGGCTGCCTGCCGAGTCAGTGGCAGTGGCAGTAGAATAAAATAGAGAGAAGAGGCTTTATTCGCCGGCTTCATCTTCGGGCAGCTTGTCGTAGCTGCTGCCGTCGAAGCAGTGGGTACACACGCTCTCCTTGGGCAGTCCGATAGATGCCACAAGGTCTTCCACGTGTGCAAACTTCAGCGTGGTGAGGCCCAGGCGGCGTGCAATCTCGTCAACCATGCGCTTATATTCGGGCGAGTCGGTCTGCGAATACTTGTCGAGCTTGGCCTGGGCGTCGCCCTCAAAGTCGCGTATGATGCGCCGCGTGATAAGCTCCATGTCGGTCTTCGAGTTGGTGAAGCCGATGAAGGGACATCCGAACACCAGCGGCGGGCACGATATGCGCACGTGCACCTCCTTGGCACCGTTTTCGAAGAACTCCTTCACATTGTCGTGCAGCTGCGTGCCGCGCACAATGCTGTCGTCGCAGAACACGATGCGCTGTCCGCGCAGCAGGGTCTCGTTGGGTATGAGCTTCATCTTGGCCACCAGGTCGCGGCGGCTCTGGTTGCCGGGTGTAAACGAGCGCGGCCACGTGGGGGTGTACTTCAGCACGGCACGCTTATAGGGGATGTGTGTGCCGTTGCTGTAGCCTATGGCCATGCCTACACCGCTGTCGGGTATGCCGCACACCAGGTCGGCCTCCACGTCGTCGTGGCGTGCCATCATCTCGCCGTTGCGCTCGCGCACATCCTCGGCGTTGATGCCTTCGTAGCACGAGGCCGGGAAGCCGTAGTAGACCCACAGGAAGGAGCATATCTGGCAACGCTTGATGGCGGGCTGCAGCACCTCGATGCTGTCGGCGTGCAGGCGCACTATCTCGCCGGGCCCCACGTCGCGCAGCACCTTGTAACTCAGGTTGGGGAAGCTGGTCGACTCGCTCGAGGCGGCATAGGCCATCTCGCGCTCGCCGTTGGGCAGCAACTCGTCCTTATGGCCTATCACGATGGGGGTGCGCCCCAGAAGGTCGCGTGCGGCGATGATGCCGTCTTCGGTCAGAATGAGCATTGAGCACGAGCCTTTGATGCGCTTGTAGACGTGGTTGATGCCGTCTACGAACGAGTTGCCCATATTGATGAGCAGTGCCACGAGCTCCGTCTGGTTCAGGTTGTTGGCGCTCTGCTCGCTGAGGTGCATGCGCTGTGCCAGCAGCTCGTCGGCAATCTCGTGCAGGTTGTTGATTTTAGCCACGGTCACCACGGCATAGCGCCCCAGGTGCGAGTTGATGATGATGGGCTGCGGGTCGGTATCGCTGATTACGCCCAGCCCCTGATGCCCGCAGAAGTCGCCCAGCTCGTCTTCAAACTTCGAGCGGAAGTAGTCGCGCTCCAGCGAGTGAATGCTGCGGTTGAAGCCACGCTCGCGGTCAAAGGTTACGAGACCCGCGCGCCGCGTGCCGAGATGTGAGTTGTAGTCAGTGCCGTAAAACAAGTCGTTTACGCAGTCGTGTGTAGAGATGGTGCCAAAGAATCCGCCCATAAAAATAGTGTTCTCGAGTTTGATGGTTTGAAAAACGCTGCAAAGTTACAAAAAAAATGTCGGCTTACTGCAAACAAGTGCCATTTTTTTTCCTGATTGCATATACTTTCATCCCACTTTTCGTCTCAAACCTCTCACTTTCATTTCTCGTTTCTCATTTTTAAAAAAGCACCGGTTGCCGCGGCAACCGGTGCTTTTTTTCAGAAGCGTTCCTCCTCCTCTTCCTCCTCGTCGTCCCATACGGTGTGGCGGCGGCTCGGGTTGGTGGGCTGTTCTTCATTTCCCCCCACGCTGGGGAAACCGCCGGGATCGGGACCGGGCTGACTGCCGGCCATCAGTGTCTGGCCTTCCATTACTACAATTGATGTCAGTGGACTCACATACGTTTTTTTCATCATTGTCATTCTTTATTGTTTGTTTTTTTATTAAATTCACTTCACCACATATTTCTTGCCGCCCTTGACGTAGATGCCCTTGGCAGGCATGGCTTCCATGCGGCGGCCCTGCAGGTCGAAGAGCTCCTCGTCGGCCTGCAGACCCTTCACGTCAGGCGTGGCGATGCCCGTGGGTGTCACATTGCCGCGGTTGATGCCGAGCTGGTCGTACTTAGCGTAGAGTGATGCGTCGAACGTCTTCACGAAGGCGCGGAAGGGAGCCACCAGGGCCGTATCCTGTTTCACGAAGCTCGTGCCGTCCTCGTTGAGCATATAGCAGTCGGCCACCTGCACGTAGTAGTTGTAGGCGCGGAAGTAGTAGTTGTCGCCGTTGGTAGAGCAGATGTTGTTGGTCGTCATGCGCACGTTGTCAGCCGAGAAGGTAATCTCCTTGCCCACCATGTTCCACTGCTCGCCCCAGCGGTTGCCGGGCACGGCGATGATGTAGGGCTGTGTGGGTATGATTTCCTTGGCGTAGTCGTAGTTCAGCTGGCCCTCGTCGTCGCTGGCGAGGCTGAAGAGGTAGAACTTCTGCAGCTCCTGGCTCGTCTGGTCGTCGGCAGAGCGGAACCAGTCGATGGGCGTCTGGTCGTCGCCGATGGTGACGGTCTTGCAGCTGAACGGCAGCATGAAGGTCTCCCAGCCGTCGCCCTTGCCCGAGTTGCCCTTCTCGAAGGTGCGCTTGAAGTCAATCTTCTTGGCGTTGAAGTCGGAGATGGGGTAGTAGTTGTAGCCGTCTACGAGCACCACGTGCTCAGCCGTCTTGCCCTTCACCAAGTTCACGTCGATGCCGCTCACGTTCTGGTCCTCCTTTGCATAGTAGATGGTGTTGGGGTTGCTACCCGGCTGTGCCACCACGTCGCCCGAAATCTCATCGAAGATTACCGACAGAGCCTCGTCGCTGGCCTTATAGTTCGTGGGATCCACGAAGCGCATGCCGCTGCCGGAATACTCAATGACGGCCTCGTTGCAGGTGAAGGTGCAGACGGTGTTGGCAAACAGCTTCAGTTCAAGCTGGGTCTTTGCGGCATTCACGCCATAGTAAGCGGGCTTTGCATAGAGCGTCTGACCATAAGGCATGCCGCCGTTCACAATACTGATGTCGATGGTCGTCTCCTTGTTAGCTTCCACATTCACATCCTGGACAGAGCCGTAGCCAACCATGGAATTGGAGTTCTCAAGAGAGCCGTTCGGGTCGGTGAATACGAGTACATAGAAGGGGCAGTTGTAGCCGCCGGCACTGTTGCCGCGTACTTTCAGCTTGAAGTCGGCCGTCGGACCGAGATAAGTGTCCTGTGTGGAAGCGAACGACACCACGGTGGGCGTCTGGTACTGATAAGAGCTGCTTGAGGAAGAAGAAGCCTCAATGGTCACGTAGTCGCTGCCAATGACGTTCTTGCCTTGCGGGTCGGTGGTGACGACGAGGCAGCGGTTGCCTCTCTTCTGCGGAACATAGAAGAACTCCAGCTCCTTCGAGCCGCCGGCCTTGATGTAGGCACCCGTCATTGCGATGTAGGAGTTGCCCTTCGAGGTGGCCGACGTGCCGTCCCAGAGGTACATCATGCCGTTGTACTCCTCCTTGTTGTTGTTCGTCAGGTTCACATAGACGAAGTTGGCGGTATTGGTCTTCTTCGCACCATAGACCTCCATCGACTCAAACTTGAATCCGCTGACGTCCGGCATCTGCTTCACGCTGGTCACCTTGCCACCGCTTACCACTATCTCCACATAGTTGAAGTCGCAGCCGGCGCACTTGGTCCACTTGCTGTCGGTCAACTTTTTGCAGATGGGCATGGCTTTATAGGTGCCGTTGGCCAGGTTGCTGGTGGTGAACTTCCAGTAGACGGTCTGCATGCAGCCTTCACCCGACTGGAATTCATAGAAGTTAAGAGAATTGCTCCTGTTGTTGCTCATGTAGTAGACGCTGTACGTGGGAGCCTGCGTCAGGTTGCCCTTCTCGTCTTCAATGCCGATGCTGAGGTTGAAGGTGCCCGTTGTGTTATACACGCTCCACACATTGTCGGTGGTGATGATGCAGTCGCTGAGCATGTTGCTGCTGATGGTGCCCTTGGCGTTGAGTGCCAGGCCCTCGGCCATCAGATATTTGTTCGTGCTTTCGCCGCTGCCGCCCTGAGGCACCACGATAGTGATGTCCTGCGAGTAGGTGAAGCCGTCGTAGGTGCTGCTGGCGCCTGCACCCGAGATGTCCATCGGGTTGAGCACCGAGAGCAGGAAGAAACCGTCGTTCTCGCCGCTCCAGCCCCAGTTGATGTGGAAGTAGCCGCTGCCGCTGTAGCCGTCGCACACAAACTCGTGGCCGCCGCCACTCGACAGGCCGCCATAGATGACGGGGCGTCCGGCATAGAGCTCATCCAGGATGGCATCCTGCCAGCCCTCGGCCGTGAAATCGCTGCGCAGCAGATAGCGGGTGCCTTCGCCATAGCCGAAGTATTTCTTCAGTGCCGGAGCCACCTTGCTGGCCTGTGCGCCTGAGCCTAAGCCGTAGGTCATCTCCACGCTGGCGCCGCAGTAGTCCATCAGCGTAGCCACTGCATCGGCATTCTCTTCCTCGTAGCCGTAGCCGTAGGTGTCGAGCATGTTGTCCCAATCGAAGGTGGTGGCACTCTTAGCCTTACGCGAGCCGGAATAGGTCTTATAGTTTTGGCTATAGTTGCTGTCATAGTAGGTATAGCTATATTCGGGAATGCCTTCGGGCATCTTTCCCTGCGGCCAGCGATGGTAATACATCACCTGGGCCATGGCCGTGGCCACACAGCCGGTGAAGGCGGTGCCCGATTGATATTGAGTATCCTGATATTCGGGCAGGCTCTGGTTGAAGGGCTCACCCTGGTCCCATGTGGTCGTCAGCAGTGCAGGCACGGCGTGGCGCATGGCACGGTGGCTCTTGGCGATGGCTTTGCGGGCCTGCTGGGTGGTGATGCCCTGCTCGTCCATCCATTTTATCTGGTCGGCATAGCCCTGCAGCCAGGCGCGCATGTTCTCGGGCATCTTCTCGTCGTTGAATGTGCCATGGTCGCTGTAGCCCAGCACCTCCTCGGTGCGGTCATCGCCCGATACGACCACGAAGCCTTCGTTTTCACCCACGTTGAAGGCATAGTAGGCGGGGGTTGCCTTGCCGGGCATCATCATGCGCGATGATTGTGGCAGCTGCGACAGCTGCGCAGCGATGCCCCGCTGACTGAGGAACTGGCGTGCAGCATTTGTGGCGCTCTCTTTGGAGACCGGTGCTGCCGTCATGGCTGCGTTTGCCATGACGAAAAGTGCGAGCATGCAGAGTGCTCTCTTGCTGTTTCTTCTCATAATGATTCTATATAGTTTTAAGTTAACATTTTGCTATTTTGAAAGAAATACGGTCGCAAAAATATTAAAAAAACACGAAATGACCAAATTTTTTCAACAAAAACAGACGGGCATACCTCAAAAAAAATATATTGACTGTTTTTGGGTGACCTTTGCTGCTCGCCGGAAATACAAAAGGGGTGCACCGTCTTTGCTGCGACAGTGCACCCTTCTCGCATTACTTGCTGGCGGAATGCAGATTACATCTCGTCTTCATCATCCCACTCACTGTGACGCTTGCGGCGGCTCCAATCGGGTCCTTCGTCGTCGCCGCCTTCGTCGTCGCCGAAACCAGGGTCGCCGGGCTCATTACTCCAGTCGACCGGCGAGCCAGCCAGGATAGCGTTTTCTACAAAAATGTTGGTCTCCTCAGTGAGGGGCTTCAAATAAATCTTTTTCATCGCTTGCTATTATTTAACAATTTTCTTTCCGTTAACAATATAGACGCCCTTCGGCAGCGTGCTGAGCACCTCGCCGACGTGGCCGGCCTCAGCCTGGCCCACCTTGGCACCGCCCAGGGTGTAGATGTTCACCAGGCCGCCGTTCATCTTCACCATCATGTCGTCGATGGCCGTAGCCTCATTGTCGTCGGCATCGACGATGCGGAACTCGCGCACCTTGTTGGCGCCTGCCTTGCCCATCACGAAGTAGCCGCGGAAGGGAGCCAGGTCGTAGCTCTCCTGCAGCGTGAAGTTCTTACCCTTCACGTTCACGTAGGCATTCTTCACGGTGGTGGTGCCCCAGACGCCGACGAACTGCGTGTCGCCAGCCTTCACCATAGGCTCGGTGGCGCGTATCTTCACGTTCTGAGCGCTGAATTCCACGTTCTTGCCCTGAACCACATACTCTGCGTCATACTTCGTGCAGGGCACGGTGATGATGTAAGGCACATTGGCCAGGAACTCGTTGCTGGCCTGGAACTTGATGTCGGTGCCATCAACATAGTAGAACTTCTTCAGCCAGAAGCGATGGACGTTAGCGCTGGTCATGTCCCATGTCAGCTCGCGGTTGTCGTCGGTGTTCATCACCTTTGTAGGAGCAAACGGCAGCACGATGGTGCCATAGAAGGCTTTCTTGCCGTAGAAGCTCTCCATGTTCTTGAATACGCGGGTGTAGGTAATCTTGCCCGTCACGGTGAAGTCCATAGGAATGTAGCATTCGTAGCCGTCAACCAGCTTGATGCTGCTGGCCTTGGTGTAGTGCTCGTATTCGTCGTTGGCGATGGACACGTAGTTCTTGTCCTTCAGACCATACTTGTCTGCATAGCTGTTAGGAGCATCGTAGTAGTTGATGTAGTAGATACAGTTAGGATTGCTGTTGGGAGTAATTTTAGCAGGACGACCCTTCACGTTGAGGTTCACTGCAGCGGCATCCTCAGGAATCACCACATTGTCGCTGTTCTCAAGGGCTACCACAGAGCCATCGCCCCTCCAGTACATCAGACCTTCCTCCATGGAGAAAGCAGCGGTCTCGACAATCTCTTCCTCGGTGCTTGTCTTCTTGTAGATGACACGCAGCTTGTAAGTCTTATTGTAGTCAAGGTTGGCCACTTCCACGGGAATCTGCTTCACCTCGCCTGCTGCCATCTTGGTCAGATCCGACTCCAGGACCTGAGAGAACTTCTCGCGCTGGGCATCCGTCCAGTCGGTAGAGTCTGTCACAAGCTGCACCTTCAGAGCATCATAGTACTCCTCCTCACCGGCGTTGGTGATGGCCACGTCAGCGCTGAACGTGTTGCCAATCAGAGTGCTCTCGTTCTTCTTGTTGTGAACATCGATAGCCACCTGCATGTTGGCAGGAGTGGTAGATGGCTGGTGGAAAGTATATGTCTCAGCATAAATCTCACCTGTGTAATTGTTAATTTTGGAAACAGTTAATTCATGTTCTGTTTTTGTAGGAGTAAACTGTATAGTATAGTTCTTGCTTGCGCCTCCTGCAATATTAACATTAATTGTGCTGCAATACTGAGGACCTCCATAACTTCCAGACCAAGAAATATATATAAGATGTTTGTAATCTGAGTCCAAATTGTTCTTAATATTGACAGTCACTTTGTGGACTGAACCTATTGTCATATTACCAACGCACTTCAAACCTGTTACTGTTATAGGATCAGGCTTGGATATGGTTGCTTTCCTATCTCCCTTAGTCACAACAAAATAAGGAATATCGCTGCTCGAAACGTCGACAGGCAGCCAATTTTTATTATCAAGGCTGCAAACAGCTTTTGCAAAATATTCACCTTCGGGTATTGCCCCATCTACTTTGAACAATACATAGTCTTCGTCTCTTTCGTATGTCGTAAACTTTGATGATGTTGTGTTGGAGAACTTGGAAATATCTCCAACCTGTTGGCCTTTTTCGTTGAATAATGCCATACCCCAGTAAGCATAAACGGTCTCAGAAGAAGCAGATTTGAGAACAGGATATATCTTTGTTTGAAGCGTGTAATCATCAGAGCCATATTCTGTATTTAATTTCATTTCCTTCGTAGAAACCGTTTTGTCTCTCCTATCTCTGCTATCTGTAAGGTAGGCATTGGTCATTGCGACTTTAGCTTTTTCTGTCACCACAGGCGTATCATCGCCGCCGCCAGTGGTGTCCTTGGTGTCGAGACCATAGATAGCCACCATCTCGGTGTCGCCGTCCTCGTTGAGGTTGAAGGGCTCGTGATAGCCGGGGATAGGATCGAGGGCCGAGAAGCGGAAGAAGGTGCCGTTGGCCGTGCCACTCCAGCCCCAGTTGAAGCTGAACTTGTCGTCGCCGTCGAAACCATCGCACACAAACATGTGGCCACCGCCGCTGATGAGCACCACGCGGCCGTTGCTCAGCTCGTTGTAGATGGTGTTCTTCCATTCATCGTAGTCCATATAGTCCATGGTGCGCACGCTGTTGCCGAAGCCGAAGTACTTACGGAGGGCCGAGCTGACGAAAGCCTCGTCGCCCACCGACGACTCATACTGGAAGTCGGTCTCAGTGGCAGTACAGATATACTGCACCAGCTTGGCAGCCTCTGCACGCTCGGCCGACTGCTGGTCGGCGAGCTTAGAGCGGTATGCCGGCAGAATCTTATCCCAGTCGATTGTGGTCTCAGGCAGGGCGCCCACCTCATACTTGTCAGTGCGGGTGATGTAGCCGGGCACGGCCTTGATGGTGGCAGGATACTTATAGTAAGACAGCATCATACCTACGGCGGCACCCACGCAGCCCGTGCTGCAGTGCTGTTCGTGCTTCGTCACGTCGTCATCATTCGAAGCCATGGGCAGGTTGTTGTTGAACGGAGCACGCTGGTTCCAGAGGATGTCGCTCATCATCGGCTCAATAGGATAGCTGGCATAGGTGGGAGCGCGGAAGGGTGCCTTCTGTGCCGTGGTGCCGCCGATGTTGCTGTTTTCCAACCACTTGATTTCGCGGGCATAACGGTCGAGCAAGAACTGCAAGCCGTCAGGGATGTTCTCTTCATCAAACGTGCCGCTGGTGGCATAGCCCAACACGGGCACGGTGCGGTCATCGCCCGACATCACTACGAAACCCTTGTTGTCGTCAGCATTGAACACATAGTAGTAAGCCTGTTCAGCATTAGCAGAACGTCTTAAGGTCTGGTGCGCCATCGTGATGGTAGCACCCGGATTGTGCTTCTGCATGAAGGACTGAGCCTCCTGCAAAGCCTGCTGCTTGGAAACGGGGTTGGCAAAGAGAGCCGACGCCAGCGACAAGCAGGCCGTGAGTAAAACAGTTCTTTTCATTAGTAATTTAAGTATACTAAAGTTTCGCAAGTGATGGCGCACCTGCATAATTTAACATAAAATAGGAATAAAAAAGGCTTCGAAGTTTGCTCAACTCACTGAAAATGAGTAACTTTACAATCGCCAAACAGTAAAGTGCAAACTTAGAAGCCGTG
>JAGBJJ010000013.1 GCA_017934525.1 Prevotella sp. | reverse complement strand
GGCTAATTCGAGTGCAAAGGTACGGTTTATCTGCGAATTATCCAAATTTTTTTTGTAAAAAGACGTGAATTAGATAATAATTTCATACCTTTGCAGCCCAATGGAGACGATTTACCTTGATTCTGCGACGTGTCTCGCGGAAAATTCATGTGCTACTATAGGGTTCTTCGACGGGGTGCACCGGGGACACCGTGCACTGCTGGAGGAGCTGAAGAGACAGGCCAAAGGACATGGTCTGCTGTCGATGGTTATCACGTTTGCCGAGCATCCGAGGCAGGTGGTAGGCACTGACTGGCAACCGCGGCTGCTGACGACGCTGGAGGAGAAACGGCGGCTGATGGACGAGGCTGGCATCGACCGTATGGTGGTGCTGCGTTTCGACGCGGCGATGGCGGGGCTGTCGGCGCGTGAGTTCATGCTGCGTGTGCTGAAGGGCCAGCTGGGCGTGAGGATGCTGCTGACGGGCTATGACAACCGCTTCGGTCATGACCGGCGTGAGGGCTTCAGCGACTATGTGGCCTATGGACGCGAGATGGGCATCGACGTGAGGCTGGGGCAGATGTTGAGCGTGGGCGAGGGAGCGGTGAGCTCTTCGCGCGTGCGGCGTCTGCTGACGGCTGGCAACGTGGGTGAGGCGGCCGTGTGCCTAGGCCGGCGTTACGAGATGGCGGGCTGTGTGGTGCACGGTGAGCAGATAGGGCGACAGATGGGGTTTCCCACGGCTAATTTGGAGCCTGACGACAGGCTGAAGCTGGTGCCAATGGACGGTGTATATGCCGTGACGGCAGCGATGGAGGACGATGGCCGGGTGCTGCAGGGGCTGATGAACATTGGCAGCAGGCCGACGTTTGACGGCCATCGGCGTACGCTGGAGGTGCATCTGCTCGACTTCGGGGGCGACATCTACGGTAGACGGCTGCGTGTGGCCTTTGTGGAGCGTCTGCGCGATGAGCTGCACTTCGACTCGGCTGAGTCGCTGAGGCTGCAGATGGAGCATGACAAGGCTAAGGCACGACGGCTGTTTGCGCAGTTGGCTGACTGATGGTGGCGGTCGCATCAGTGCCGAAAGGCTTTCACCTGCCATGACGATGAATGCTGAATGAGCCTTCGGTGTGGTTATGGCGTGAAGCTGACGAGGCCCTGAATGAGAGCTGACGAAACCCTGAATGTGATGTGAAGGAGCTGCGGAGCTGGTCCTGCAGAGGATGTCGCGGCGATTGCTTCGCAACGGAAGTAAACGATAAAAAAGATTTTTATGATGAAGAAACAGTATGCCTTGATGGCAATTGTCTATGTGCTGGCATTCCTTGGTATACAGGGAATGTCGGGCGTAGTGGTGAAGCTGGTGAGCGTTGCGCTGAAGGAGAGTCCCTTGATGGCGTCGTATGGCGTGCAGGCAATCTTGTCGATGGTGCTCTTCTCGGTGGCCGCAGTAGTAGTGTTTGTGTGGGCGCGATGGTTCAAGCCCTCGGCCTCTTATATGCGGTCGCGCCCGTGGGTGGTGTTGCTATGGAGCGTGATGGCTGCGCTGGGCGCCATCATTCCCTCGATGTTCTGCCAGGAGCTGATGCCAGAGTGGCCGAAGTGGCTGCAAGAGATAGTAGACCTGTCGGAGCGTCAGCTCGTGATGCTGATGCAGACGCGCGGCGGCTATTTCGTGTTAGCCCTGTTGGCGCCCGTGGTAGAGGAGATGGTGTTTCGCGGCTGTGTGCTGCGCGACCTGCTGCGCTGGCAGCCAGAGCGCAGGTGGCTGATGATAGGTCTGTCGGCGCTGCTGTTTGCGCTGAGCCACATTAATCCGGCGCAGATGCCGCATGCCTTTGTCATCGGTGTGCTGCTGGGCTGGATGTACAGTCGCACGGGCAGCATCGTGCCGGGCATAGCCTTCCACTGGGCCAACAATACGGCGGCCTACCTGTTTTATGTGATGTACCCCAACCCGCACATACGTCTGGTCGACGTGTTCGGCGGCAGGCACCACTCGGCTGTGATGGCCGTGGTGTTCTCGCTGTTCATACTGGTGCCGGCGCTGGTGCAGCTGAATCAGCACATGAGGCGTCCGGCCGACCGCCAGAAGGAACAATGACGCTTGTAGGGAGAGGGGTGAGAAAACACCTTACTCCCCAGAATAAACCGCTATAAATGCTTCTACGGCCCGGCGTATGCTGCCGAGGCCGAACAGCTCGGGGCGCACGTCGCCGACGGGCAGCCACATCAGTTCGGCTGCGTCGTCGGCGGCGTGCGCTTCTTCGTGTGCGTCGACTTCTACGCGGAAAAACAGGTCGAGCGTGGGAATGTGCATGCCTGAATAGAGGTAGTCGTTGGGCAGAGAGAATAGGTAGCTGACGCTGCGCGCGTGGAGCCCGGTTTCCTCGGCCACCTCGCGTGCTATGCCCTGCTCAGCCGTCTCGCCGATGTCGGTGAAGCCGCCAGGCAGGTCGAGGGTGCCGCGGGCCGGTTCTTTAGCCCTTCGAGCCACAAGCAGCTGCCCTTCGCGCAGGATGAAGGCGGCAGTGGCTGCCGAGGGGTTGATGTAGTAGACGAAGTCGCAGTCGGGGCAGCGCTTGCTCTTGCAATCGTTGACCTCAAAGCGTGGACTGCCGCAGACTGGGCAGTGGGTGAAGGGAGAAAGGGAATGTGGCATAGCGGTGGGGGGAAATTTGTGTCGTGACGGTGGTTTGAGGCGGCGTCAGCGGAGTGGCTGCAGGTGGGGAACGCAGTGGTCGATGACCACCGGCAGCGTGCTGACGAAGAGGCTGTCGGGCGTGACCTTGAGCGAGGCTACGGCAGCCATGCTGTTGAGGGGCTTCGGCTGGTCGAAGATGAAGTTGCCCAGGCTGTAGAAGATGGTGCGCCCGCGGTAGTGCTCTACGGTCTGCAGCGTGTGGGTGTGGTGGCATACGAGGGCGTCGGCTCCGGCATCGACGAGGCGGTGGGCCTCGAGGCGCTGGCTGAATGTGGGTTCCAGCTGATGCTCGGCGCCCCAGTGCAGACTGACGATGATGACGTCGTGCGGGTGCTGCAGCCGCCATCGGTGCACCTGGCTGAGTAGCGAGTCGATAGGTTGCTGGGCTACAGAGGCGGCATGCTCGAGATAGGCGAAATTCTCGAGGGCCAGCTGCAGCGATGCGAAGAGCCACACCGGTCGGGGCGACGCGGTGAGCAGCACGGGGCGACAGGCCTCGCTGACCGATGCGCCAGCTCCGATGGGGGTCATGCCTGCGGCGGTGATGCGTCGACGTGTGTCGTCGAGCCCGCGTCGGCCTTGGTCTACCGAGTGGTTGTTGGCCAGGTTGAGGTGGGTGATGCCATGTTTGCGCAGCACGTTGAGCCACTCTGGTTCGGCCCTGAAGATAAAGCGCTTCTGCTGTGGTGCCACGATGTGAGTGGCAGGGCACTCCAGGTTGCCCACCACGACCTGGGCAGAGCGAAACAGGGAGTCGACCGCCTCGGTGAAGAGGTGGTCGGCTCCCCGTCGCTCGATGACGCGTCGCACGCCTCTGTCGAGCATGATGTCGCCGGTGAAGATGAGGGTTGAAGGGGCGGCCGCCCCAACATCCCTCAGGGGAACTTCTGCAGACTGATGCGCAAGGTCTGTTGTGCCCTCCTCGGGGGACGAAGGTGAGGGCATGAGAGCCGCTGCCGCAAGAATGAGCAGCAGGCTAACAGCCAGAGCTATAGAATACTTCCTCATTGTCGACGGGGGCTTTCTTCAAGGGCACGGTGATGGGAGCCATCCATTCAGGCACACCCAGCCGCGGGTTGCTCTCGAGCATCTTCTGCCACTGCTCGTCGGTGAGGCGCTCTTCGCCGTAGGGTCGCGTCAGCTCGCGGTATGAGAACACGGCGCCGCGCATCAGGTAGAGATAGCCGTCGACCTCGATGACAACGTAGAGGTCGTCGGCCTTGCCTACACCTTCGTAGAGCACCGACTTCTGCGGGTTGTTGTCGGCATTGGCTGTGTAGACGTCGGCCACCAGTGCCACGCAGCGCTCGGGGCCCTGCACGTCGTCCCACTCCCAGAGGTCCTGTTCGGGATTGCGAATGAGCTCGAGCGACATGTTCTCGAACGTGGCGCCAATATACTTCAGCTGGTCGTACTCCACGTCGGTGATGCTCTTGCCCTCCATCTCCTTCTGGGCTATGCTCAGCAGGAAGTCTACCTCCTCGGCCATGCGCTCGCCCACGGCCATGGCCCTGGGCGTCAACAGGTTGTAGCGGGTCAGCAGCTCGTTGGTCTGCTCGAGCAGCCGCTTGGCCTTCTGCCAGAACTCTATGCAGGGCTCCACGTAAGCCTTCACCACGGGGGCGGGTACGCCGCCTCCGCCACACTCGGCCCCCATGGGCTGCTTGGCGTAGAGAATGGCGTCGTGCTTCAGCTCGGCCCACGAGGCAAGGGCCGCATTGAGCGACTTGCGTCCCCACTCAGGCGTCAGCATGAAGTAGGGCGACGGCTTCTTGGCGGGCGCCGCGACGCTCTTCAGGGCGTCCATCCAGAGGCAGGCCACGTTGGTGGTCCAGTCGATGGAGTCGGTGCGCTTGGTCATGCGCTGCAAGGCCGCACTGAACATGTCCCACTGCTTGGCCTGTCCTATCTCGTCGGTGAGAATCTGCCGCGCCAGCTGGTTGCCCATGGCGGCAAACACGTCGAGTCCCATGGGTGTGGGGCGTCGGGTGGGTGAGTTCTTGTAGTCGACCATCTCCAGCAGCACCTCGGCGTCAGGCTGATAGCGCTGCGGCATGAGGCGCAGCTTGTTGCGGCTGGAGTGGATGAATTTGGGGCGCAGGCGGGTAGTGCGCTCCGCCATGTCGTCGATGGTCTGGCACACCGACTTGAAGACGGCAGGGCGGCTGATGATTTGCTCGGTGCTGAGGCCCGTCTGCCTGATGACGTCGTAGACCTGCATGAGGCTCACGTCGTCGGGCATGCCCATGAGGTAAGTCATGGGTTCGGTCAGGTTACGATAGAGTCTGGTGAGCTTCTCCGACCGGCCGATGAGCTCGGCCATCGAGAGGGCACGCACCATGTGCTGAGCGTTGTCGGTCATGAAGGGTGCGGTTTGCAGCCACATCATGGCCTGGAAATACTGTCGCAGGGAGTCGGTGCGGGTGTAGTGGCCTCGGGGGCGGAAGAGGCTAAACTCAAACTGCGCGTCGCGGTAGCCCAGAAACTCCGATGTGGCATTCCGGGCTTCGTGTGCGCTGACGTAGGCCTCCTCGGCAGCCTCGCGGTATTTCTGCGTGAAGTCAGAGGAGGGCCTGCCCGACGGCTTGAGCAGCGACTGGGCAATGGCGAAGTAGCAGACGTCCCACTCGTAGGCATCGGCCAGCTGCTGCTGTGGGTTTGTGGCCTGCTGCTTCCGTAGCTCGCTGATGGCAGTGGTGCAGAAGTCGTCAATCAGCGGCATGAAGCTGTGCTGCTCCACCTCACGCAGCATGGCGTCGAAGTAGAGGTGGTAGAGCTGCAGGAAGAGGTCGGTGGTGATGAACGACGGAAACTCGTGGTAGTCGTTCTGCTCGTAGACATGAAACAGCTGCAGGTGCTCGGCGGGCACGACGGCAAAGCCGTTGCGTCCCAGCTGGTCGTAGAGCGCAGGCGGGAAGTCGGCGAGTTGTGCCGGATTGATGAGGTTGCCCATGTTGACGCGCCGGTCGCCGCCGGTGGCGAAGTTCTGCTTCAGCAGCTGTGCCTCGCGCTCTTGTATGCGCTTGATGAAGGCAAGCTCAGCGTCGGAATACTTCAGCGCCTCGGGACTGATGCACTTGTAGTAGTGCTCGCGCCACGAGAGGTCGTCGTCGCGCTCCTTGTCAATGAAGTTTGACTCTGTCTCGTCGAAGACATACATGAGCGAGTCGTACCAGGTGGTAGATTGGAAAACGCTCCTCAGATAGGCATCGCGGAAGGGGTAGCCCTGACGGGCCGCAAAGGCGTTGCGCAGGATGCGCAGGTCGCTCAGCGATAGGCCGCTGATGTCCATGTCGAGGTCGATGTTGTGGCCCAGCTCCTCTACGTCGAGCTGGCAGAGACGTGCCATCTCGTCGGCATAGCTCGCGGCGGGGGCGGTCTTCTGGCTGCAGGCCGTCAGGATGGCGGCAGCAGCAAATAACGCAAGAAATGCTTTACTCATTGCTTAAACGCTTTAAGGGCAGCTTCATGGCTGTCGTTTTTCATGATGAAACGCTCAAACTCCATGCCGAAGTCGTGCCATCGGTATTCGGCCACGGAGAAAGCGCTGTCGGTTACTTGTTCGAGTGCCCTGATGCGCCCGCCGGTAAACCTGAAGTCAATCAGGCGCCTGCCCAGCCTGGAGCCCAGCCACATCGGTCGGACTTTGCCGTTCACCTGCTTGAAGATGAACAGCCGGCGGTCGCTCTCGGGGTGGAAACGCGTGCTCTTGATGACGCCCACCATGGCATCGACAGAGCCGTCGCCGTCGACATCGCCCGTCTGCATCTGGTAGACGGGGTAGGGCAGCGGCCAGTCGCCCAGGTAGTAGAGCGAGTCGCTGACGCGCTCAAGACGGAAGGGTGTGGGTGCGGGCGTCTTGGGTGAAGTGATGATGATTGCCAGAGTCGCAATGGTCCCTATAGTCGCTATAGTGAGTACGGTGGCTACAGGGAGGGCATGACGCTTCATAGCATCGACTTGATGTGGGCCTCAAGGTCGCTGATTTGCGAGGAGCGCTTCTGCAGCTGGTTTTGGCGGTCGATGGTGAAGAACTCGGGCACGGCCTGCACATTGTAAAGAGCGAGCGAGCTGCCCGAGGGGTCGTAGACTGATATCCACGGCAGGGCAGCCACCTGCTGCTTCCAGAAGTGCTCGTCGGCATCGAGGCCCACCTGATATATTTCCAGGCCGCGGTCGTGGTATTTATTATAGAGGTCGCGCAGCTCCAGGATGCGGGCAGCCGACTCCTTGGTGCCGAAGACGTGGAAGTCGAGCAGCACCACCTTGCCCTTCAGTTCGGTGAGCGAGCGCAGGTTGCCCTTGGTGTCGGGCAGTTGCAGGTCGACCACGCCCGAGGTGATAATCTTGTCGGTGTCGATGGTCTGGTTCTGCCGTGCGGCCACGGTGCGGGCCTCGTTCATACTGCGCAGGGTGATGTTGCGCAGGTTCTGCGTGCGCTCCGACTCGGGGTAGTAGGTGTCCCACGAGGTGGCCACGGCTCCGAAGACGCGCATGTCGTCGCGGCTGGCGTGGGGGTTGAAGATGGGCAGTTGGCCGAGCGTCTGGAAGAGGGCGAAGTACGACGAGGCCTTGTCGGGCGCCTTGTAGATGTAGTTCATCGTGACGTCTTTTTTATAGGCCTCGACGATTCGCTCCAGCGTGTCGGCCAGCTGCTGGCCGCTGAAGACTTTCTCCAGGGCGACGGCCTGCTGGTGCAGGGCCTGCTGCTTCAAGGCCAGCTGGCGTATGGCCTCGCAGTTGTCGCTGCCCTCCACCTCGTAGCGCGACGCCATGCCGGGATATTGCGCCCGCACGGTGATGGTCTCGGTAGAGTCGACAGATAAGTTGATGATTTGGTCGCCGATGCGCAGCACGTAGAACTCAGGCGCCGCGGGTGCCTCGGCCTTAAAGCAGAAATGGCCGTCAGAGCCCAGTCTCACTGAGTCGACGACGACGGGTCCGCTGATAGCCATCTGGTGGAGGTAGAGCACCGAGTCGGGGGCGCCGTCAATGCTGCCTTCCACCTTAAACTGGCTGCCTTCTGAGCAAGCACCGAGGCCGGCTACAGCCAGCCCCAGTGCGAGAAAAGAACGTAATGTTTTCATTTATTCGTTTTATTTCACTATGATTTTCTTTCCGTTGCGAATGTAGAGGCCCTTGCCCTTGTGCTTCGTGCTTACCTGGCGGCCCTGCAGGTCGCAGAGACGGCTGCCCTTTGCTGGCTGGTTGTCGTCGACGGCCCTGATGCCTGTGCTCTCGTCGATGGTGAACTGCAGGTCGACCAGCGGACTGAAGACATTGTAGCCGGCAGTGACAAGCAGCAGACGGCAAGTGTGGTCAATATGGATGGTGCCGCTCTTCTCGGGGATGATGGTCGGGTCGTCGGTCAGTTCGTCGAAGTCGTTGGCTGTTGTGGAGTACCAGATGGTGTAGGCCCGCTCGTCGTCGGTCGATACGGTCACGTCGACAGGAGCGCTGAAGGTGCCGCCCATAGGGCTCACCGTAGGCATGGCCAGCGGCTCTTTCTCCACGACGTTCACGTAGTATTCCTCCAGCTTGAACTTCCACTCGTCGCTCGCGAGGTTGTACACCCAGATGCGCGTCTCGCCGACGCCCGCAGACCAAAGGTCGCCGTATTTGTCGACGTAGACCACGCTCTCGTCGCCCGAGCTGTAGGCCACCTCGATGTTGTCGGGGTTGTTCAGCCAGGGGCCAACGGCGTTGTCGGGATACTCAATGACGTAGGTGCGGTCGGTCACGTTGTCGGGGAACTCCAGGCTCCACGTCGGGTCCTTGCGTATCTTATAGGTAGCCTCCGTCACCTTGCTGTAGGCCTCGCCCTGCAGGGTGACAGCCTTGAGCGTGGTGGTCTGGCTGACGGCGATGGGGCCGGTGTATACCTGGCGAGGACTGGCCTCTATGCGAGGATTGCTGCCGTCAGTGGTATAATAAATGATGAAGTCAGCAGAGTCAAGCCCATCGACAGTGATGTTCACCGTCTGTGGATCGTTGAAGGCATTGGTGGCGTCGGGTGAGAACACCGGTGCGGGCACGCCGCCCTTTTCCACCAGGTAGTTGATGCCGATGCTCTTCATGTAGAGCGTCGAGGCGTTGTCGGCCCCCTGCGTCATGATGATTTCAATCTTGCCCTCCTGCGGGGTTGCGGTGGTGAAGGCATATTCCACCGAGTCCTCCGTCAGCAGCACCGACTCCTCGCCCTCGCAGAGGTATGCCATGTCGTTCACCTTGACGCTCAGGCGGCCCTGCTGCTCGGCCTTGTTCTCGCGGGCCTTCACCTTGATGGTGGTCACCTTGCCAGCCAGGTCGCTCGTAGAGAGCGTCACCGTCTGTGCGTAGGCGCTGGGCTTACCGAAGGCCTGTCCCATCTTTGCCGTATAGCTGGCGTAGTTGGTCTCTGGCGAAAAGTAGGTCCAGTTCAGCCCGTTGAGGGTGGTGGTGAGCTGCGGCTCGTCCACATAGACTGAGCCGAAGTTGTAGAAGCCCTCAGCGCCCTCGTCGGTGCGGCTCTTGTTCCAGTTGAAGTACCAGTCGGCCTCCTCATAGGCTTCTTCCACCTCATAGACGATGGTGACAGCCTTCAGGTAGAGCGTGCCGCGGGTCTCCGAAGTCTGGTCGAGACTTATCTCTATGGTGCCCTCAGCATCGGCCGTGGTGGTGAAGGAGTATTCCGTAGGCTCGTTGCTGAGCGCCTGCGTGCCCAGCACCACGTCGCCCACCCTGACGCTCACGGTGCCCGCATATTCGGCCTTGTTCAGGCGTGCGTTCACTTTCACCTCCTTCACCTTGCCCGTGATGTCGTCGGTCCAGAAGGCAGCATGTGTGGCGTTGTCGCTCGCACCAGTGCCGACGGTCTGTCCGCCCGTGGCCGTCATGGCAAATTTCTTTGTGCCCGTGGCTGTGGCGTGCCATGTGAGGCCATTGATGGTGGTGGTCAGATAGTCATCGAAGTCTACAAACGAGCTGCCGAAGTTATAGAAGCCTTCGCCGCCGTTCTGTTTGGTGGTGTTCCATTCATAATGCCAGGTGGCCGTTGCAGCCATCATGACTGATGTCATTGCCGTCATAAGCATTGCCATCATGAAGCGTAGTGTTTTCGTCATAAGCGTGTATCTTTTGGTTTCTTATTCGGTGCAAAGATACGAAAATAATCTGAGACCGAAAGCAGCGAAAGGCATGAAAATCATAAAAAACTAAAAAATATTGCGTGTCGTTGCGCTTATTCGGCAGATAATGTGTAACTTTGCGCGATTTTTATTTATAGATGTTTTTTATTTTAAGATGAACGTAATTACAAAGACCGTTCAATTGGCTGATGGAAGAACCATCACAATTGAGACCGGGAAAGTGGCAAAACAGGCCGACGGCAGTGTGATGCTCCGTATGAACAACACTGTTCTGCTGGCTACTGTTTGTGCCGCAAAAGATGCAGTTCCCGGAACAGATTTCATGCCTTTGCAGGTAGATTATCGTGAACAGTACAGTGCTGCCGGACGTTTTCCCGGTGGATTCACCAAGCGCGAAGGCAAGCCCAGCGACAACGAAATCCTGACATCACGCCTGGTGGACCGCGTGCTTCGTCCCCTGTTC
>JAGBJJ010000095.1 GCA_017934525.1 Prevotella sp. | reverse complement strand
TTCTCTGGCGGCGTGGGGGTAAGAGATACTTACGACGAGAACAACGGGTGGACGTATCGCTGGGACGTACAGCACAACATTGCCGACCTCATCGCTCTCATGGGAGGGCGCGAGAAGTTTATCGCCAACCTCGACCAGACATTCGCCGAACCCATGGGACGCGGCAAACGCGAGTTCTACACGCAGCTCCCCGACCAGACAGGCAACGTCGGGCAATTCAGCATGGCCAACGAGCCCTCCATGCACATACCCTATCTCTATAATTACGCCGGTGCACCCTGGAAGACCCAGAAGCGTGTGCGCCAACTTCTCAAGACATGGTTCCGCAACGACCTCATGGGAATACCCGGCGACGAAGACGGGGGTGGACTCACCTCTTTTGCCGTGTTCACATCTTTAGGCTTCTATCCCGTTACCCCAGGCTTCCCGGCATACAACATCGGGAGTCCCGTCTTCACATCGGCAAAGATAATACTCGGCAACGGCAAGGTGTTCGAACTGAGGGCTGTAGGCTGTTCTGACGAGAACAAGTATATCCAGAGTGCTACGCTCAACGGCAAGGCATGGGACAAGCCATGGTTCAGTCACGACGACATCAAGCACGGGGGGCTGCTCATTCTTCAGATGGGCCGCATGCCCAACAAGACATGGGGAGCAGACAAAACTGCGGCGCCCCCCTCTGCCGACCATGAGAGGTGACAGCCATCAACTTTTACACTTGCAATGGATAATTACGAAAACTTATGCTATATAGCCCTCTCTTTTCTCTCTGATTTTGTAAAAATCTATTATTTATATTAAGTCTTATGAAAAAAAAACTCACTATAGTCTTAGTCCTTGCCATTATATGTGGTTGGACGAATGCACAGCAGAAGCAGGGAAAGCCTTTCCTACCACGATTTAGTGAATACGGCGCAAATAATGTGACGGAGATAGGCAAGAGCAATATTCGTATTCTCTATGCGTTTCAGGCCCAGGACCTGAAAGATGAGAACACGTGGATTGACTGTGGACAACTGCTTACTGATAAAGGCATGACGCAATACTCCAGCTACTACGTCTCTGAAAACAATGCGTACATCCGCCAATGGCTAAAAGATAATCCTAACAAAGGTTATTACCCAGGTGGCGTCAAGTTGAAAGGACGTCTTAAAGATTATTGGTCGGAATATCAGTACTCCCAAATCTACGTTCAGGGCAATGAACTGACCGAATGGGCGGTGATGCCCTCGGCTGAATTAACCCAATACCGCTATAAGGAGCCGTGGCCATCGATGCAGTGGACGTTAAGCAATGAGCAGCAGACAATTTGTGGCTACCAATGTCAGAAAGCAACATGCCATTGGCGGGGACGCGACTATGTGGCATGGTTCACGTCAGCCATCCCCTTGAAGTCTGGCCCATGGAAGTTCGGTGGTCTTCCCGGTCTCATCATGAAGATATACGACACTAAGCACCTCTATACATGGGAGGCCGTAGCCGTGGAGAATGGGTCATTTCCTATTTATCAGTTAGACGAACGTAGGTTCAAAAACTCCGACCGTAAGAAAGTCTTGAAGATGCAACATGACTGGAATGTGAAATACCGCGAGCTTGCTGGTGTTATGCGTGCAGGGTCAAATACTCCAGTCACCACCCGCTACCCTTTCGACCAATTGGAGTTAGAATAATCTTGAAATGGCGAACATAACAGTCAGGGAGTTAATAAACTGAAAGTTAAACAAAAGGAATGCTATGAGCGCACCTTCCGATGTGTAGAGATGGTGTAATGATGCTTACCTGAAGCCAGTTTTCCTCATAATAATAAATATATGTATAAGAAACTCTCGACCTTAGCTCTCACACTCACTCTTGTTGTCATGTGCAACGGACTCCATGCCCAGACAGTCATCGAGGGCACGGTGCTCGATGCACAGGGCAAGTCGGTGGATGCTTATGTCACCGTGGTCCCGAAAGGCACGAGCAGTATCCTCGGCTTTGTCGACACCGATGCGAAAGGACACTATAAGCTGGAGTTTACCACGCAGGCAGACTCCGTGGTCGTCACGGCCTCAGGACTGGCCATCGGCAACCATGTAAAAATCGTGAAGAACCATTCGCAGTGGCTCGACTTCCGAGTGAAAGAAAGAACAGTGCAGCTGAAGGAGGTCAGCGTCCGTGCGCAGAAGGTTCGGCAGAATGGCGACACGTTGAATTATCTCGTCGGTGCCTACCAGCAGCAGAGCGACCGCGTCATTGGCGACGTGCTGAAACGCATGCCTGGCATCGAGGTCTCAGACGATGGTGGCATCAAGTATAACGGTAAGGCCATCAAGAAATTCTATGTAGAGGAGATGGACTTGCTGCAAGGCCGCTACGGACTGGCCACCAACAACATCAATGCCTCAGACGTGGCCATGGTGCAGGTGCTGGAGAACCACCAGCCCGTGAAGATGCTGCAAGGCAAAGAACTCTCTGACGAGGTGGCCATCAATCTGAAGCTAAAGAACTCTGCCAAGGGCACGGTGGCTATCAACACCATGCTGGGCAGTGGCATACAACAGGCTGGCGGCTGGAGCTTTGACTCCCACTCATCAGATGACGGCCAGACCACTATCGGCCAGAATCCGTTTTGGACCGCCGAGGTCGTGGGCATGTACTTCGCCAAGCTGCGCCAGAACATGATACTATATAAAGCCAACAACACGGGCGATGACGTGTCGAAAGAACTGACGCAGCATTACTCCAACATCAATAGCGTCAGCCTCTATCCCTTCTGTCCCACGGGGGCCGTCATGCCCAATGGATCCGGCCTTCCGCAAAAGCGCACCTTCGACAATCACAGCCACATCCTGACTATAAACCACTTGGAGAAGCCTAACAAGGACACGGAGCTGGGTCTGAACATTGCCTACCACCACGACCGCATCCGCCGAGAAGGTAACAGCATGGGCGACCACTTCATCAGCGACGACAGCAGACTGCTGACCACCGAGACCATGACCAGCAAAACGAAAGTGAATCACCTGAACATTCAGGGCCGCTACAATAGGAACGCGTCAGATGGTTTTGTGGCCAACGTGCTGAAGTTCGACACCAACTGGAACAGCGATCGCGTGGAAGGTCTGCTCTCGTCAGAGCGCATAGGAAATGCCCCTGTCAACTATGGCAATGACCATGTGAGTCAGCGCTTCGACCGACCGCAACTCTCCGTCTCAAACACCTTCAACACCATCCGCAACATTGGCAAGAACACTTTCAATCTCCACTTCTCCGCAGGCTATTCCCACCGCCCGAACACTCTCACCGTCGGTATCGACTCCCTATTACAAGGCACATCAACGACCTACCTGCAGGACGTGAACTCACATCACATCACAGGGCGTTTCAACACCAGCTATGGCATCCGCGTGGCCGAAGTGTTTCACTTCAACTACGGCATCAATGCCTCGGCCAACCTCCACGGCATCGTCACCGAACTTGACGGATTTACGCCGCCAGCAGGAAACAACCAATTGAACAACGATTTGTGGTATAATACTTACTCCTTAACATTATATCAAAGCTACAAATACGAAACGCCCGACCTTGCCATCACCCTCGAATTGCCGTTCACACTCTACACGCAGTCACTCGACGACCGCATCCGCCATGACAAGCACGGCTACACCCATCTGCTCTTCTTCCCCTCGTTCTTGCTCAACTGGACCGTCACTCGCAACCTCTGGTTCTCGGCTGGTGCCAACTACTCCAAGACTATAGGCGACCCAGGCGGCATCTACAGCGGCTACATCATGTCGAACTATCGTGCCTTCCAGCGTTCCTACGTTGAGCAGCTCTCCGAGACCAAGAACTATGGTGCCAATGCCTCGTTGCGCTATCGCAGTGCTATCCGCGCCCTCTTCGCCAACGTGGGCTTCAGTTACCGTCGCATCAACGACAACCAGATTTACGGCTATAACTACGAGGGAGCCACCAGCGTAGTGCAAGCCGTCAATCTGCCCGCCGTTGCCAGCAGCTACACCATGAGCGTCGAGGGCAGCAAAGGCTTCGATTTTCTCCGCTCTACTATACGCATCTTCGGAGGCTATGGTCTTTCTGAGAGTGAGAGACTCATTGCAGGTCACCTATATCAGTACCATGCCCAGACTCTCAATTTCGGTGGTGCTCTCTCCTTCAGCCCCTTCGAGTGGATGGCAGTGGTCTATACCAGTGGCTTTAGTCAGAGCCGCAGCTACACAGAAGGACATCGCGACCAATCAACCATCGTGCGAGGAAACACCCAGCGCCTCTCCATGAGCGTTTATCCTACCAAAAACCTCACGCTGACCCTCGCTGCCGAGGACAACTACAACAACCTGACCGCAGAGAACCGCCACGCCTGGTTCGGTGACGTCTCGGCCAAATTGAAACTGAAGCACATCGACCTGGAGCTGCAACTCAACAATCTCTTCGATCAGCGTCAGTACACCCGCGTCTCATACAGCGGCCTCGACATCTACACCCAGACTTCGCAGTTGCGCCCTCGCAATGCCATCCTCACCGTAAGATTCAAACTGTTGTAAAGGAACAGAATGACAGCGATGGAGAAACATAATAATGTACAGGTGTGAATCTTGCATTTGTTTTGCCGGGGAACTATAGCTAAAAAATGTTTCAAATAGACAATTTATCGGGCAAAAAGTGATATCATTACAGATTTTATTCGTAACTTTGCCCTGCCATTGCCAGCTACTGCTTCCCTTCTTCTGCAGCACTAGCCAAGCAGCAGGTCTGACTTTGCACAACAACAGGACTATACCTGCAATCCGGAACACTGACCCATTAACAATAAACAAAGTGCTGCAGGAAAGAAACTTCTATGTCAATTATGAAACACTCACTCCTTGCGACGGTCTTGTCCGTCGTTGCCCTCTGCATGCCATGCGCCGCCCTGGCGCAGCAGCCCGTGAGGACACTGCAGCCCACGCCGCTGGCCAACACCACAACGGGCAGCAGCCTGCTGCGACAGCGCCTCATCGGCAGTCTGGAGCAGGCCCGTCATCTCCGCACACTCGCCGCACCGGCACACATGCCATTCAAATCGGTGCGCCGCGCTACTGCCGACTACGTACCCACCATCTTCGGCACCGTCATCTTCGCCGACAACTGGACGGCTGCCACGAAGGCTCGCGGCATCTACTCGTTTGAGGCCAAGGCCGGCGCCGACGTGCAGCTGAATGCCGAGGCTCTCAACGGCGACTTCAACTCGTTCTGCGGCGTGGCCTACGACGGCATCTACCGCTTCGTCACCGCCAACCAGCATGCGGGCACTTCCTACTACGACTACAACTACTATGAATACAGCACGGACACGTGGCAGCAGCTGTCGACGAAGACGATCTTCTCACGCTCACACGTGGCCGCTGACTATACCTACGATGCCACCACCGACAAGGTGTACGGCGTCTTCCCCGGTGAGACGGGCAACCAGCAGGACTTTGCCACCATCGACTTCTCGGGCAACATCACCACCCACATTATCAAGCAGATGACCATTCCGCAGGTGGTGGCCGTGGCTGCTGACAGCCAGGGCGACATCTACGTAATCAGCGTCGACGGCAACCTCTACCGCATGGATAAGGCTACGGGCGACGCCACGCTGGTGGGTGCCACGGGCGTGGCCACGAGCGACTATGCCCAGAGTGCAGCCTTCGACCCTGTCACCGACCGACTCTACTGAGCCTGCACGCTGGCCGATGACTCATCGGCCCTCTTCGAGGTAGACACCACCACGGGAGCCGCCACAGAGGTGCTGCGCTTCCCTCACTCGGAGGAAATCACCGGTCTCTACATCCCGGCAGCCCTGGCTGAAGACGAGGCTCCCGCCAGGGCTGAGAACCTGACGGTCAACTTCGAGAAAGGGTCGCTGACGGGTCTCGTCAGCTTCACCATACCCATCGTCACCTTCGGCGGCAGCCCACTGACGGGCACCATAGGCTACGACATTCAGCAGGACGGTCAGACGCTGAAGAGCGGCGAGGCCGCCGTGGGCACCACCGTCACTGAGCAGCTTACGCTACCCAAGGGCGGGCAGACCAGCCTTGTCGTCGTGCTGAAGAATGCCGCCGGTAGCAGCCCCGTGGCCCGCAGCGTGTTCTGGGCCGGTCCAGACACCCCTGTGGCCGTGGGCAACGTGCAGTTGAGCATCGACGAAGAGACCTACGTGGCCACCCTCAGCTGGGATAAGCCAGAGCGGGGCGTCAACGGCGGCTATGTGGGCGAGATGACCTACGACGTGGTGCGCTACCCCGAGGGCATCACCGTCTCGACGGGCCAGAGCGCCACAACATTCAGCGAGACCCTTTCGCGCGACAAGCTGAACAACTATTACTACACGGTAGAGGCCGTCTATGAGGGATTGCACTCTGTGCCTGTGGAGTCGAACCGCCAGGTGGCCGGCTCGGCCTATGAAGTGCCGTTCTTCGACAACCCGAAGTCGGAGGATGCCGAGACACTGCCTTTCTACATCGTCTATAACGTCAACGGTGACGACGGCCGCTGGGGCATCAACTTCCTGGGTCTTTGCTACGAGTCGTCGTGGACAGCCACCAACACCTCCGACGACTGGCTCCTCACGCCGCCCATCCACCTGAAGCCCGGACAGTCGTATATCTTCTCGTTCGACTATCGCGTCAGCTGGAAGACCCACCGCCTGGCCGCAGCTTTCGGCAAGGGTAAGGACTACACAGCCTACACCGAGCTGATGCCCGCAACGGAGATTGACAACAGCGACTTCAAGACCTTCACTAAGGAAATCGTCGTCAGCCAGGACACTATCTACCGCTTCGGCTTCCACGCCCTGAGCGACGGCGATGTCAGTTCGATGTATATCAACAACATCAGCGTGACGGTGGGTTCGAGCGACAATGCCCCCGATTCAGTGAAGAACTTGCAGGTGACGCCCGCCGCCATGGGCGAGCTGAAGGCCACGCTGAGCTTCACCACGCCCGACCGTCTGGCCAGCGGCGACGGCACGCTGAGCAGCCTGACGAAGATAGACGTCTACCGCAACGGCGAACTGGCCGCCACCATCGATGCGCCGGCCGTGGGCACGCCCATCACCTACACCGACACGAAGCCGCTGAACGGCATCAACGAATACACCGTCGTAGCTGCCAATGAGTATGGCGACGGCAAGAAGGCCACCGCCTCAGCTTGGGTGGGCTACGACCAGCCCATGGCTCCCACCGACATCAAGGTGAAGGACAACGGCAGCACCATCTCCATAGCCTGGAAGGCCCCCACGCAGACCACCGGCCGCCACGGCGGCTATGTTGACCTGTCGCGCCTGCGCTACAGCGTCTACGACCCCACTAACCACAGCGCCATCATCGAGGAGCACATCGACGGACTGGGTGTAGAGGACAAGAAAGTCATCATGGACAACGACTTTCAGAGTCTGATGTACTATAGCGTCTATTCGGAGATTATGCTGGCCGACGGCTCCTTCCTAGAGGGCAGCATCGCCTTCTCGCCCTACATGCGCATCGGCAAGCCCTTTGCCATCCCCTACCGCGAGTCGGTGGCTAACGGCGAGATGGAGAACAACGGCAACTGGAGCGAGGCTAACTACATGGCTTCGTGGTACACCACCAAAGACCTTTCGGCCGACGGCGACGGCGGCTGCATCTACTTCACCTCGGACGAGACCGACGACTGGGCCATCTTCCATCTGCCGAAGCTCGCTCTGAAGGGGGCCAAGAATCCTTACTTCTTCTTCAGCTACTATGCCGTGCCTGGTGCCGACGTGCAGCTGGAGGCACAGCTGCTGACTTCCGACTATGAGCCCGTGACGCTGAAGACCATCGACTTCAAGGCCACTACCCTCACGGGCTGGCAGAAGGTGGCCCTGCCGCTGGCCGATTATACAAACGAGCCTTACATCATCCTCGGACTGAAGGGCACCGTCAGCACGAAAGAGGTGCCCCTGGTGGTCGACGCCATGGAGGTGCGCGACGTGCTCTGCAAGGATTTGAGCGCCAGCCTCGACGTGGCCAGTCTGAGCGTCGTGGGCCAGGAGACCACCATCACCGCCAGCGTAACCAATCTGGGCACCGACGAAGCTGGCGCCTACGCCGTGACGCTCTACAAGGGCAGCGAGAAGATTGGCGAACAGCAGGGACCAGCCCTAAAGTTCAACGAGACGGGTACCATCAACTTCAGCTACATACCCGCCGTCACCGACGATGAGGTAGTGACATTCCACGCCGTCGTAGGCTATGAGGGCGACGAGAACCTGCAGAACAACACCACCGACGAGGTGGCCACGACGGTGAAGCAGAACAGCTTCCCCACGGCCACCAACGTGAAGGCTGCCACCAATGACGACGGCAGCGTCAGTCTGACGTGGGATGCTCCTGCCCTGGAGGAGGTGGAGCTCACCGAGGAGGACTTCGAGGACTACCAGCCCTGGAGCATCAGCAACATCGGCCGCTGGACCACCTACGACGCCAACAACGCCTACACCTACAACCTCGGCACTGAATATCCCTTCGAGCATGCCGGCTATCCCTACGCCTTTATCGTGATGAACCCCACCAGCTGGACACTGGGCACGCAGGCGCAGAACCAGCTGGCGCCCCACAGCGGCAGCCAGTATCTGGCCAGTTTCTGCATACAGGGTGCCACGAGCCACTGGCTCATCTCGCCTGTCCTCTCGGGCAGCGAGCAGACCATCAGTTTCTTTGCCAAGAGTTTAGACAGCGAGATGAAGGAGACCTTCGAGATACTCTATTCCACCACCGGCACGGCACCTGACGACTTCACCGTGCTGAAGACCGTGAAAAACGTGCCCGTGAACTGGGCCGAATACTCGGCCGACCTGCCCGAAGGCACGAAGCACTTCGCCATACGCCACTGCTCTGACGACTGCTGGGCACTCTGCATCGACGACGTCAGCTACGAGCCGGCAGCACTCACCATCGAGGGCTACCGCATCTATCGCGACGGTCAGCTGCTGGGCAGCAGCGCCACCACGACGTTCACCGACAATGCTACACAAGGCCTGGCCCACCGCTATCAGGTGTCGGTGGTCTACAACGAGGGCGAGTCGCCCCTGTCGGAGGCCGCACAGAGCGAGGCAAGCGGAATCGTCACAATCGACAGCGGGAAAGCAATCACCGATTATTCTGTCTACGACCTCAGCGGACGCCGCAGGGTTCACGGCCAATCGGCTACGGTCAACGGCCAGCTGAGAATCATTTCCGGACGTAAGGTTATATTGAAGTGATATGCACGCTATGAACAAAATAAGCACAGCAGCCGCAGCACTGCTCCTGCCGATAGGGATGGCTACCGCTCAGGTGGCCACCCCCATCCTTCGCATCGGTGAACCGCAACAGCAGGCTCTGGGGCCGAAGACCATCGGGCATCCCAACGGGTCGCTCACGGGCGAGCGCCGAGGACTCGTCGTCCTGCTGGCCTTTGGCGACCTCGACTTCAGCACCGACGTCCCGAAGACCGACTTCGACCGCCTACTCAACGAGGAGGGCTTCAGCGACAACGGCGCCCCAGGCAGCGTTCACGACTACTTCCTCAGCCAGTCGGGCGGGCAGTTCAGCGTGACGTTCGACGTCGTGGGACCTTTCCGTCTCTCGAAGAGCGTCACCTACTATGGCGCCAACGTGGGGGCTAACGGCCGCGACGACCAGCGCCGCATCCACGAGATGGTGACCGAGGCCCTGCGCGGCGTCGACGACGAAGTGGACTTCAGCACCTACGACTGGAACGGCGACGGCGAGGCCGAGCACGTGCAGTTCGTCTACGCCGGCTACGGCGAGGCTTCCGGCGCACCCGAATACACCATCTGGCCCATGGAGACCGTTCTCGGCGACGACTCACTGCGCCTCGACAACGTCTGCATCAACACCTTCTCGTGCTCCTCAGAGCTCTACGGCAACTCGGGCCGCGAGCTTGCCGGACTGGGAACCTTCTGCCATGAGTTCTCCCACTGCCTCGGACTGCCCGATATGTACGACACCTCCGGTTCCACCGCCTCCTTCGGTATGGGCTACTGGGACGTGATGTCACACGGCAACTACAACGGCAACGGATGGACGCCCTCGGCCTTCACCAGCTATGAGCGCATGTTCTGCGGATGGCTGCAGCCGATAGAACTGAAAGAGCCCTGCCGCGTGGAAAAGATGAAACCGCTGGTGAGCGGCGGTGAGGCCTACATCATACGTAACCCTGCCAACGCTGGCGAGTATTACCTGCTGGAGAACCGCTACCAGACCAGTTGGGACGGCGGACAGCGCGGCAGCGGACTACTCATCATTCACGTGAACTATAACGAGACGGCGTGGGAGTATAACCGCGTGAATGCCTCGGCCTTCGGTCAGCAGGGCTGCACCATCTTCCATGCCGACAATTCCGACGGCCTCTCCACCCTGGCCGACCTGGCTGGCGACGTCTATCCCTACACCTGCTATTCACCCTACAAGCTCTGCAACGAGCTGACGGACACTTCCGAGCCTGCTGCCACACTCGCCACCGCCAACACCGACGGCACGTTCCTGATGCACTGCGCCATCACTGACATCAAGCGCACTGGCCGCAACATCTCGTTCACCTTCAACGGCGGTACCGACCTCAGCGGGGTGGAGGCAATAGATGAAAGACCATTACCCCCCGACAATTCTTTCTACGACCTCAGCGGCCGCCGCGTAGTTGATTACCAACTGAGAATGGGGCTCTACGTCAGAGGCGGCAAGAAGGTTGCAGTGAAGTAATTCACCGAAAGGTAACAGCTTGAAGCTACAACAAAACAAGTCATATTTACCCCTGTATTCAAGGTAAGTATGGCTTGTTTTTATATCAGATTCTTCATGGAGAAGGTCTTTTTACTGTAGCCAAAATTGTTCTCTATGGAATGAATGTTCTGGCTCGGCAGTATTGCATAAAAATCCTCACTACTTAACATGCGCTTATACCATCGGTCTCTAATCCCTATCAGGGACCTAAATACTACATATTTTTCGTTTTTGTGCACAACAACAATTTGCGACTTTTCGTCATATGTGTAATCAATCAAAGAGTCCAGACATAAGTAACTGGACAATGAATCAATTTTTGTGTCAGGGCCTTTCAAGGCATATACGGGGATTGAAGCAACGATATTAGAAGTATCATTAATGCTTAATTGATTATTCCAATATCCACCCTTGGGGTCTTCGACTGCTTGCTTCAATAAACTTTTTGCTGCACACCTATAGCCGTCAGCTGTGGCAGGAATTCCTGCCATAGCCATCAGCACAATTAGAATATACTTCATAAGCATCTTTACAATTATTTGATTTTCATCTCGTAAATAATTGTATGGCGTTGAGCTACATTGTCAATCATTGCTTTTGCTATATCGGTTTTAGATAGGTCTGATACAGGTATCCTTTCAATTGCCAAAGATCCAATTTTACCATACATTTTTGCCATTTGCAGGTCATCAATTTCAACATTGGGATATAGTTGTCTTAACTCCGAAACCCTTAATGTTTTACCATTAAAATACATATCATTCGATCGAAAAACTTCATAACGGCAATCATATTCTCCGCCTTGTTCCATAAAAGGCATTTCAATACTAACATCATCCGTAATTCTTCCTCCATGCATAAAGTTTCTTCCATCAGTTATTGCATCAATTCCTCCTGCTACCCCTCCAATTGCAGCACCAGCCAATGCGCCAACACCGAAATAGCCGAGGCCCTTTGCATTGAACTTGCAGCCATGGGTTGCCCAGTTCACTGTGCCACCGATTATAGCACCAAAGATCAGATGCAAAAACTCTCCATCCGAATCTGTATACTTCAGCGGGTTGTTCAGGCAATAGCTATATCCGTTGAAGTTTTGGCTGTTGTCGGGCTGCTGCACATAGCTCTTTCTCCACGTTGTTACGAAAGCGTCGCAAAGCGCCGAGCGGTCCGGCGAGAGGAAGCGGCCCAGCAGCGGGTCATATTCGGGCAGCATCTCAGGGTCAGTGACGGCCAGCAGGGGGATGTAGGTGCTGTTCTAGGTGACACGCTCGTAATCGCCGCCGCAGAGCATGGCGCGCCTCGTCGTGCAGTTTTTCTCTAACACTGTCTTCCAGCGGCTCTCGTCGGGGGCGTAGCCGAAAGTGCTCTGATACATGTCCTGATCTATCATACAGATTTTGCTAATGTCGCTGAAGGTCATCTGAGTCGTCATCGGAACAAATACTTGTCCCATACAGTCTATCTATTTACTCTTTGGTTAACCCAATTCGTGAATTTCTCTGCAAAATCCTGATAGACAAGGAGATTGCCATTCTGATTAAAATGGTAAACATCCTTCTCATACACATCCGTTACGAATCGTTCGTGAAAAGGCACAGGAGCTACATCACGCTCGTACCGCGCAAGCGTCTCGGCAATATAGTCAAATGCTTTCTGCTTCTCGCCTATTAGATAATAAGCTATGGGCACAGTCTTCTTATCCAAAGAAAGCTGTGCAAAACATCCACCCTCAACCCCTTCAAGAAACTGTTCAATAGTGATGTATTTCTCCATAAAGGGCAGCACGAATTGCCGAATTTTACTTAGTATATCATCAATCATCTTAACGTAGTATTCATCCGTGTCATCTTCTGATAATCGCCATTCCATTAAGCCTTTATGTGGTGGCATAATGTAGTCAATAAGTCCGCCAAGGGCATAGACCATAACACCCATTTCTTCTGCTGCATAGGTAATACTATTAAACTCAATACTATATGTCAGTGAGTAGTATCTCACATGGTGCTCTCCCATAGTGGCATGTCCGAACATTATCTTTTGAGACACATCATTTACACGTTTCTCAAAGTATCGAGATGTTTTTTTAAAACCTAACGACTTCATTGCTCCCTTAAAACGGAGTTCCGTCTCTAAATTTATCTTAGCCATATCAATAATAATGTAAATAAACAACAGAATATTTCCCGGTATATGGAATCCGCAATAATTCATAATTATAAAACTCCTGTATTTTTGCCGCATTAGCTCCTATAGGTATAAACTTTACACCTTGCATGAGTTTAGGAATATTCTTCAGCTGATTTGGAGTTGGGCCTGCTTTCGGGCCGTTCTTAACTTCATAAAGATAGATCATATCCCCTTTCTTTCCAACGAAATCAAATCTATTTCTTACCCCATCAACTTCAACAGTAACTTCTCGTTGTAACACCACACCACCACTTTCTCTGAATTCTTCTATTGCTCGATTAACGCCTACCTGTCCTTTTTCATAAGGAGATAGAATTCTTTTGAGATCAGACGTTTCAGATTTAAATGTCGCAACGTTGTTGTCAGAATTAGCAACAGGAACAGGCTCGAATGGCTGAATGTTTAATTGAACATTTGGTTTCCCTGACCAGAAAGTTCTGCCATTGTATAACGCAACAGCTCCATTAATTGCACCACCCATCAATGCTGATGTTCCTATTCCCAATAGATACTCTTTGGAAGTCAACATTGGATCCCCGAAATATAGAGAATTGCCTGCACTTAAAAAGGGCATAGAAATTGCAGAACCAACACCTCCAGAGACTGCTCCCGCAAAGAATCCGCCTGCACCACCTACAGCCCCACCTGCAGCAGCAAAAGCTGCCCCACCTGTTGCAGCGCCAATAGCACCTACGGCAGCACCGATACCAAATGCGGCCAAGCCATCTCCAATGTCATGGATCTGGCCGTTGATAGCCTTCGATGTGAGATTAGCCACACCTCCTATCACACCGCCAATAAGTATATGTATCCACTCTCCATCCGGATCTGTATATTTCAGCGGGTTGTTCAGGCAATAGCTATATCGGTTGAAGCTTTGGCTGTTGTCGGGCTGCTGCACATAGTTGTCCGGCGAGAGGAAGCGGCCCAGCAACGGGTCGTAGAGACGGCCGTTCATGTTGATCAGACCGTATTCGGGCAGCATTTCGTGGCCAGTGTAGCCGCGCTGGAAGCCAATGCTGTTCTTTGCGACCGTCTGCCGCCCCCACGCATCGTAGTTGGCATCGAACTGCCACGTGCCTGTGGCGTCCACTAGCCCAGCGATGGTGCCCTGATGGTCGGTGACGGTCAGCAGGGGGATGTAGGTGCTACCTTGCTGCATCACGATGACGCCATGGCCGAGGTAGAAGAAGGTGCGGGTGACGCCGCCCAAGGTGACACGCTCTATGCCGGGGGCATAGTGTATCGTGCGGTAGTCCGTGTCATTTTTCTTCTCGACGGTGAGCCACCGCTCTTGGTCGGGGCCGTAGCTGAACGTAGTCTCGTATGTGCCGTTGCTGATCATATTAATCTTGTTCAGGTCGCCGTAGGTGGTCTCCAGCGCCGCCGACGGGATAATCCCTTTCTGGTTCGTCACACCGATGACGGCGTGAGGGCGCATGGCGGCATCGTAGCTATAATCTCCAACGTCCGTCTTGCTCAGAATATTGCCATCGGAACCGTATCTTATCGTCATGATGGATAGTTCCTTATTGGCTCCTACACGTGTCAGACGGTCAAGGCCATCGTAGGTGAATTCCTCATAGCCATCAATCAGCACAGGTACATCTGGGCCGAATTTGAGACTGTCAGATATTGGCAGGATGGATCCAATGTTCTGAAGAGCATTACCCTCATCTACGGCATTAAAGACAGAGGGGCCAGGGATTATATACGCACGTGAAGGAAGGATTCGGGATGTCAGATTGCCCGTAGGGCCATCAAAGGTATAGGTTCTGGAGGTCAGAATTCTGTCGTTGTGCCCCCATTTTTCTTTCTTCAGGTAGCCCAAAGCGTCGCGCCGGGTGACGTGCCATAGGGCATCGCAGAACGACGTCGAGTCCCGCAGCCCGTCGGCCGAAAGCAGACGATAGACCTCTTGCCCGTCAGCCGTCATGCTGATGCAGTAGCCATAGGCGTCGTATTCGTAGCCGACGGTGAGGCCGCCGGGGAATACGGCCTGAACCGGCTGGTCGTTAGCATTGTAGGCATAGGCGAAACTGAGCGTCGTGCCGTCGGCAAAGGTGCGCTTCTGGCTGACCATGCGGTCCTTGCTGTCGTAACCGTACTGAACGGTGTTGCCGCCCATGGACATCGTGCTGGGAAGTGTCTTGGATCCCGCCGCCGAGCCGTAGGTGCTCGTAACTGTCTGGCTGCCGATGTGCTGTGCCGTGACGAGTCCGAGGTTGTTGTATTCATAAGCGGTCTCCACACCGCGTGCGTCGGTCTGCGTGAGCAGGCGGCCGTCGGCGCTCCACGTGCTGGTGGTCAGGCCGGCGTCGGGGTCGTCGATGGTGGTGCGGTGGCCTGCAGCGTCGTAGGTCATGGTGACGGTCGCGTCCCCGCAGGTGGCCGTGTGAGGCAGGCCGCTGGAGTAGTAGGTGTAGGCGACCGAACTGAGGGAGTCGACTGATGTCAGCACGTTGCCCCAGGCGTCGACGGTACGGGTCCGGACATGGCCGTTCTCGGTGGTCGTCACCGAGCGGCCCGCGTAGGCGTAGCTGACGGTGCGGCCGGTGCTGGCCACAGTGGAGGTAAGACGGTCACGGCTGTCGTAGGAAAACGTCTCGCTCGACGTCAGAAGCCCCATCGTGTTGCTGACTAGAGTGGGCTTGCCGTGGCTGTTGTAGGTGGTAGCGGTAGTGGCGGTCATCCCGTCGGGGCCGACCGACTCGGCGAGCACCTCGCGCCCGCACTGGTCATACCACGTCTTGCGCCACGGCTGGCCGCTGGTCTGCTCCATGCGCCAGTAGCGTTTGGAGGGCGATATGCCCCAGCCCTCGCTGTAGGTGGTGGTGATGCCTGTGGGCGACGTCGACGTCAACAGTGTGCCCCAGCCGTCGTAAGTGTAGTTTGTAATAAGGGAGCTTGCACGCGAGACCATCTCCTTGACGAGGTTGCCCATGATGTCGTAGTAATAATAGGTCGCATCGGTGGCGGGCTGTGTGCATTCGGATGTCAGATAGCGGCCGTTGGCGTCGTAGGTCAGAATTTTCTTGACGGGTGTGACGTCCGCGCCCGAGGCCTCGGCTGTGAGGCAGTTGCCGAAGATGTCGTAAGTGTAGGTTTCGGTCAGGGCCATGCTTGTGCCGGCGAACGACGTGGCGGTGAGAGGCATGCCTCGGTCATCGTAAGTGTACTTCTGCGTAGCGGTGTATATAGAAGCGTCGTCGGGGTGCTTCTGCTCGGTGATGACGGTTTGTGGTAGCCAGCGGCCGCCTTTCTTGGCATAGTCAGAACAGGTGGTCTGACGATAGGTCGCACCGCCATCGTGGCTCACCTTCTGTGTCAGGGGGACGCCTTTGGCCGTGTCGTAGGTCGAGGTGGTGGTGCAGATGTTGCCGTCAGCATCGGTGGATATGACCACTGACGGGTAGGTGAAATAGTTGTTGCCGACAGTGGCTTTGGTGAGTGTAGTCTCGGTCGTGGCGGTGGCATCACCCTGCGTGTCTTTCGTCGTGATGGCGGTTGGGATGTACTTCGCGTCGTCCCATTGGCTGACGGTGGTTATTTCCTCTGTGCCAAGCATACTGCAGGCGGCGGTCGTGCCGCTGAAGCCCATCAGCCCCCTACCCGCCACGTGGGTCTTCAGACCTGAATACGTGCGTTTGGTCGTTTTGGCGCCGGCGGCGCCGTCTGACATGGTCGTCGACGAGACGACTGCCAGCGGGTACAGACGTTCGACAACGGGATAAGCCAGGTCGCCAACCTTATGATACACCGACGGGTTGGTCAGCAGCTGGTAGCCGATGGCGGTGGTGCGACCAAGGCCGTCACTAACGCTGTTGACGCGTCCGGGCGAAGGTTG
>JAGBJJ010000094.1 GCA_017934525.1 Prevotella sp. | reverse complement strand
GCCGCCGCTTCTTGTACTACTTGTTTCTGTCTATGTAATTCTTTCAAAGAACTCTTTCTTGCTTGCTCGTCAGGTGGTGTTCCTGATTTGCGGGTGCAAAGGTACACACTTTTTCCGAACCGCCAAAACTTTTCCGGGAAAAAATTCACAAAAACGACGTTTTTTATTCCAATATTGATATAAATCAAGCACAGCAAAAAGCTACACCATATTATTATATCGCGCGAGAAGAGCCGATTCCTTTTCTTTGTAGGAAGCCAGGAAAAGCTGATATTCCTCACTCTCCGGCCGGAAGGGCTTGTGGTTCAGTGCATCCTTTATTGGCTTCCAGTCGCGCACGAACTGCTTCGCCCGCTCGCTGAAGAAGGTTTCCGACAGTCGTTGCCAGATATATTCGACCGCCTGCTGCGAGGGATGAATCATGTCGGGCTGGTAAAAACGGTAGTCACGCAACTCGTCGAGCACAATCTCGTAGGCAGGGAAATAGGTGACGGCCGCCGAAGCCTGCGCCAGCCTGTCGGCAGCCATGAGCAAGACAGCCTTCGAGAGCTGGCTGCCGTGGAAGCCATACTTGGCATAGCGGATGGGGCTGACCGTGACGACGACCTGCACGCCGGCGTTGCGCGTCTGCAATATCTCCACCGCCTTGGCCAGCGCCCCGACGCACTCGTCAACCGACAGCTGCTCCTCGGTGAAGAGGTATTGCGGACGCTTCTGACAGTTATCCACAATCTCGCCGGTCTCCTTGAGCCGGTAGACATGGTTGGTGCCGAGCGTGAAGAAAGCCACGCGCGGCGCCATTTCGCATCGTTCCACGGTATGAAGCACCGACACGGGGTTGTACATCACGCCGAACGGGTTGACCGTGACGCAGAAGTGCTCCTCTTCGAAGCGCCTACCGATGCTATCGGCAAAGCAAGAGCCAACGAAGAGCATCTTCTCGAGCGGTTCGATGAGAAACGGCGGCTTCTCAATGTTGACAACGGTACGGAAATCCATGAGAAATGAGGAATAAGAAATGAGGAATATCAATACTTTAGCTGCGACTGACTTGCATGCCGGTGGAAGAGAGAGACATATCGACGAAACGGGCGCTGCCCATCTGGTGGTCCTCATTGAGAATATGCCTGATGCGCGCAGCCGCCTCGGGGTCTTTGGCCATCATATAGAGGAAGCCTCCCCCACCCGCTCCTGGCAGTTTGTAGCCCAGGCAGAGGTCATCGACCATGCGTGTGATACGCTCCACGGCCGGCGGGTTGGTGCCGGCATCAAGCATCTGGTTCTGCAGCCAGTTGTCGCGCAGCAGACGTCCTGTCAGGGTGAAGTCCTGGCGCTGAATAGCCTCATACATCTCCACGGCATGCTCCTTCATCCGCCGCAACAAGAGCAGCTGGTCGCGACTGTTGAGGAACATCCGCCTCACTATCTCAGCCAGGATACGCTTGGCTGTGCGGGTGATGCCTGTGTAGTAGAGCAGATGACACTGCCGGTAGTCAGGCTGCGTGAACACATCGGCCGGCAGCCAGCGCACCAGCGGCTGCTGCATGAATCCGCTCTGCGTCTGCAGCAGCTTCACGCCGCCGCAGATGCCTCCGAACTGATCTTGCCAGCCGCCTCCGGTGGTGAGCAGTTGTTCGAGCACGAGGGTGCGCAGTCCTATCTCGCTCTTGTCCCATGCCAGCGAGCAGAAGTCGCTGACGGCCCCCAGCACGGTGGCGGCCAGGATGCTGCTCGTACCGAGTCCGCTGCCGGCCGGTACAGCCGAGAGCAGCGTCAGCTCTATGCCGCAGCCGAAGTCCTCCAGCTGTGCCCTGAGCGAGGGGAATGTCTCAGCAGCAAACTGCGGCAGGAAGCCAGCCAGGGCAAGTGCAGCCTTTGGTATAGAGAACGGCGACCCGACGCGGTTAAACTGCCCCAGCTGCTCATAAGTCTCCACCACCTCCGAGGCTCCGAGGTCGATGCTGCGCAAGATGATGCACGGCTCCTTCGACGGCCTCAGATAGGCCTGCAGCGGCTGTTGGCCGTTCAGGTCGACAGCCAGATTCACCACGCTGCCTCCCTCCAAGAGGCAAAAGGGCGGTGTGTCGGTCCACCCGCCGGAGATGTCGATGCGCACCGGACTGCGGGCCCACACAATCTGATCCTGATATACCGACAGGCGCGGTGTCTGCCGGCGGGCGAGCAGTGGTTCGGTGAGCCCCTGCCGCAGCAGCGCGAAGGCCTCGTCGCTGTTGCCCCTGAACATCGCATCGTGGATGCGCACCATGAGCGGAGCCGATGCCGGCAGTTGTGGCGGCATGTCGAGATGGGCTTCGGCAAAGGCACGGGCGGCATCGTCGAGGTCGAGCTGATAAAACACGCTGTGTTCCCAGTTACGCGCCAGCATCGGCCAGTTGCGGTTGCGGAAAGAGCTGCGCTGCGCGAAGAGGCGCAGCAGATTGGCCTGCGATGATATCTGCTCGGCAGAAAGGAGCGTGCCAGTCTCTGCGGCAGTATCTTCAGCCCCGATGGCGGCCGTGATATAAGCTTCTATCTCGTTATACTCCAACACAGGGAACTGTCGGCGCTGCTGTTCATGACCGTCGAAGCGGTCGTCAATATGGTAGAGCCGCACGGCATATTGCTCCTCCCCAATGGGCACGATGTCGACACACTGTCCCGGGGCGAGATGCAGCTGCCAGTCGTTGTCGGGCACGCCCGTCACGATGTTGTCGTAGGTCAGCGTCCAGCGCCGTCCGATGTGGCTGTTCTCAATCCATATATGGCGGTTGGACTCAGTGAAGCCGACGTCGGTGACGGCATTCTGCACGAAGATAGAGGGATGCGGCTTGCGGTCGTGGTGCATGATGAGCCGCTGGTCGGCCACGGCGTTCTGCAGTGTCGTCATCGACGAAATCATCTCGCGCGACGTGCCGAAATGGTAGAACTCCCCCCCGCTGAGCGGCACGACGGCCACCGTCAGCTGTTTCAGCTCGGCATCGTCGAGCACCGGGTCGGTGCCCAGCGTGCGGCCGAAGTCGCTATACAGGTCGTAAGACCTCGTCCCCGCCCCGCACCGCTTCATAAGCAGTCCGACGGCGCGGTCGCTGAGCAGCCACACGCCTATGTCGGTGAGGTAGAGATGCTCCCTCTGCAACTGCTGCAGCTGCTCCACCGACGGTTTCTGCAGCATCTGCTTAAGCACCTGCGGCGTGCGGCGGTCGCTCACGAACACGCCGTGATGGCTGGCCACCGAGGCATCGAGCCAGAGGCCGTAGCACACCACGTCGGCCTGTGGCACGGGCGCCAGAGGCTGCGTGGCGCGAATGAGCACATCGCCGCTTACCACCATGGTGTGCAGCCCTGCGGGAGCCATTGCCATGATACGCTCATAGAGCGGCAGCTGCAGCGACAGCAGGTCTTGCGACAGGCGCTGTCCCCGCTCCCAGCGGAACACGGGGATGGGCGTCAGAATCTTCCCCGACGGGGCATAGCCCGGCAGGCGTCGGCTCTGTCCGCCGGCATGCAGCAGGATGCGCTTCTCGGCAGCAAGCCATTGTTCAAACGTGGTGCCACCCCTGCCAGCGTCTTCAGTGGCGAAGGCTTGCCGCAACAGCCATGCCGTGCCGCCTCCGCTGCCTATGCGCTGCCCTTCGGGGTCGCAGGTGCAGAAGTATTCATCGGTCTTCAGACCGGTAATTTTATGGAATATAGTTTCCCCGCCATCGGTCAGTCTGACCAGATTGGGGGGCAATGACAGCAGTTTCTTCATGTCTTTCATTTTGTGGAATCACTACTACTTCTTGATGGGATACAGCCTGATGAGCAGCACCATGAGCAGCGCTATGGCGGCAGGGAAGAGCGAGAACAGCAACCATATCATCGTGAGCACCGACGAGGTGATTGAGGCGGGGTCAACCACCGCGTTGCCCATCGCGTCGGAGGTCATGCGGGCCCCGGCCAGTCCGAGGAGCAGCGCCACGAGCGAGCCGGATATGGCCGACCCGAACTTCTGCGCCATGGTGCCGCTTGAGAAGATGAGTCCCGTAGACGACGTGCCGTTCTTCTCGGTGGCATAGTCGGCCACGTCGGCATACATAGACCAGAGCAGGGGCGAATAGATTCCCACGCCCACCGAGGTGAGCACCACCAGGGCCACCATCACCCAGATATAGTCCGGACTCATGGGCACGAAGAAGAAGCACACGCTGAACACGGCGCAGATGAGGGCCGCCGCCACGAAGGCGCCGCGCTTCGAGCCTATCCACTCGGTGAACCTCGGCGACAGGGCGCCGAACACCATGCACGTCAGCTCGCCGAAGGTCATGAATACGGTGTAGTTGATAATCAGTCCGCTCACGGTGACCTCGCCGCCCAGACAGTAGGTGAGCATATAGCCCGCCACGGCATAGCGGAAGCCGTTGAAGAAATTGGTGCAGACGCCGATGAGCGTCAAGTACACCCAGGGCTTGTTGCTGAAGAGGTCGGAAAACTGCCGCAGCGTGAACTTCTCGGCCCTGACGGGCTTCAGCCGTTCCTTGGTCATCAGTCCGCAGGCCAGCGTCATGGCGGCGGCCAGCAGTCCGAAGCCCGCTCCGAGCACGGCATACTGGTGTGCCTCCGTGCCGCCCACCAGCTTCTGCAGGTAGGGGAAAGCGAGCAGCGTGACGAAGCCCATGGCATAGGCCCCCACCATACGGTAGCTCGAGAAGCGGTTCTTCTCGCCGTCGTCGGCCGTCATCACGCCCAGCAGCGAGCCGTAGGGCACGTTGACGGCCGTATATACAGCCATCATGAGCAGATAGAGCGTGTAGGCATAGACGCGGCGCCCGGCCGGGCCGCAGTCGGGTGTGTAGAGCAGCAGGGCGAACACCAGCCCCAAGGGCACGGCGCCGAAGATGAGCCAGGGGCGATAGGTGCCCCAGCGCGACTGTGTGCGGTCGGCCAGCGAGCCCATCAGCGGGTCGGTCACCACGTCGAACAGGCGTGCCGTGAGCATCAGTGTGGCGGCGTCGGCAAACGAGAGGCCGAACACGTTGGTGAAAAACAGCGGGAAGGCTATCGACATGATTTTCCATGTGATGCCGCCGGCGGCGGCGTCGCCCAGGGCGTAGCCTATCTTTTCTTTCATACTGACCATATCTCTCTCTCTTTTTCTACTGCTGCGGGCCGTGCCGTCTTCTGCTGTCAGAACACGAAGCCCAGGTTAATGAAGAAGTAGGGCTCGCTGGTCACGTTGCTGTAGCCCACCGAACCGCCTATAGGGCCGAACATCATGTTGTAGTAGTAGCTCAGCGAGGCGCCGAGCAGCGTGTGGTGGTCGGTCAGCGAGCTGAAGGTGTCGCCGTCTTGTGCTGCCGCCAGGCGCAGCAAGATGATGTTGTTGGTGGTCAGGTTCAGCTGTCCCTGCAGCTGGGCCGCCACCATCTTCTTGCGTGCCAGCTCCACATAGCCCACGCCGGCAAAGGGCAGCTGGTGCTCCACGTAGTGTCCGAACCACTCGCCGCCCATGGTGCTACTCAGCATCAGGGGCACCGTCTCGCCGCAGAGCAGCCGTCCGTAGAACATGGGCTGCAGGGCGAAGCGTCGGCCCACGGGGAAGGCCATGCGCCACATGGCGGTATAGTCGCGCAGTCCGGTGGAGCCATCAAGACTCACGAAGTTGTCGGTATAGTAGGCGAAGCGGGCGTTGAAGCGCGCGCCGTGGCGTGGGAAGAACCACTCGTCTTCGCTGTTGTAGTCTATGCTGCCCTGATAGCTCAGGTAGCCCTTGTCCCTGGTGTCGGCAAGCAGCAGGTGCTCTGGCTCGCGGTCTATGAGCATCGAGCGGTGGTGGTAGTAGTCGCCGCAGGCTCCTATGCTGACGTTGAAGTTTCTGATGTTGAAGTTGAAGAGTGCCAGCCTGGCCGTATGGCGGTCGTAGGTCAGGTTGCAGGCCTTGTCGCCGTACTCATAGAAGTTGATATCGTTGTGGCGGAAGATATACGACACGGTAGGCCTGAAGAAACTGCGCGGATGAAACGACCAGTCGGCGCGCGCCATGATGCGCTTGCCCAGGCGGAGCGTCAGCTCCACATCCATCGGCATGCGGCTCCTCAGCGGCACCTCGGCGTTGGCTTGCAGGGCCACCACCTCCTCATTGTCGAAGCGCAGCCCCACGTTCAGCTGGCTCTGCTTCTTCTCGCCGGCGGTGAAGACCACCGTGGCAGTTGTGCGGTCGTCGTTGCCCGCAATGCGGAACTTGGCCGTCTTGTAGTAGAGGTCCTGGCGGATAGAGGTGGTGATGATGTCGGCCCTGTCGGCCGTAATGCTGTCGCCCTCATGCAGTCTGAACTTCGCCCTGATGAAGGCCTCGTCGTTGGCCGACATATTCTCGAAGCGCAGCTCGCTGATTTTCCAGACGCCCGTCGACGGCAGCGGCACGCGCACCGTGGAGAGGCGCGGCTTGAAGGTGGGCCGGCTGTCGATGCCCAGCCGTCGGCGCAGCGCCGTGAGCTCGTCCCAATGCAGCAGGGCAGCCTTCTCGCCGCGGCGTATCAGCGTGTCGATGGCGGCGGCGTTGAAGCTGGCAGCCCCGTAGCCCTTGGTGTCCACGCGTATCACTATGTCGGTGATGCTCAGGTTCTCCTCGTATTTGTTCTTGCAGTTCACATCCACTATCTGCGACAGGATGCTCGCCGTGCTGTTGATGTCGGCCGCCGTCTTGGGCGCTCCCTGCACGCTGACGCCGATGATGATGTCGGCTCCCATCTGGCGTGCAATGTCGGCGGGGAAGTTGTTGCGCAGCCCGCCGTCTACGAGCACCATGTCGCCCTGCCTCACGGGGGCGAAGGCGCCGGGTATCGACATGCTGGCGCGCATGGCCTGGCTCAGCACGCCGCTGTGGAAGTCGTACTCGGTGTTGTCGATGATGTTGGTGGCCACGCAGGCGAAGGGAATGGGCAGGCGGTTGAAGTCGATGGAGTCGTGGTAGGGAGCGGTGAGGGCGTCGAAGAGCGTCAGTATGTTCTTGCCCAGGATGAAGCCGCCGCCATCCACGCTGATGCCCGCGCCGAAGTCGATGTTTTTCGATATGATATAGGTGTTCTGCTTCTCGCGCTCGTGCAGGCTCTGGTGGCTCAGGTCCTCACGGTCTGAGAGCACATACGTCCAGTCCTGTGCCCTCACCAGCGAGTCGAGCCGTGCGGCCTTGTTGCCGCAGGCATAGAGCCCGCCCACGATGCTGCCCATGCTCGTGCCGGTGATGATGTCGATGGGTATGCCGGCGCGCTCAAGCACCTTGAGCACGCCGATGTGGGCCATGCCTTTGGCGCCGCCGCCGCTCAGCACCAGCGCCACGCGCGGCCGCTGCTGCTGCATGGCGGGGGCGTCGGGGTGCCCCATAGCCGGCAGCAGCAGGCTCCAGGCTATCAGCAGCGCTATTGCAAGTCTTCTCATAGTATCAAATGTGTATGTCGGTTATGCTTTCTGCCGCTTCCTCACGATGCTCACCGCCAGGAGCACGACGGCCAGCAACAGCAGGCCCAAGGCGACATAGGCGATGGTCTCGGTGCGGCTGATCGACTTGGGGAAGAAGCTCAGCACCACCTCGTGGCGACCGGGCCCCACGCGCAGGGCGCGCAGCACGTAGTTCACGCGGCCCAGCTCGGCCGTCTGTCCGTCGACGGTGGCCGTCCAGCCGGGGTAGTATATCTCCGAGAAGACCACCACGCCGCCTTTCCGGCTCTCCACGGTGTACTTCAGCTCGTTGGGCTCATAGCTCTCGAGCACCACGGTGGCAGCAGTGTCGGCAGGGGCCGCCTCGCCTAAGACGTCGGCAAACTGGCGGTCGGCCACGGCCTCATGGCGCAGGTTGAGCGCGGCCAGGGCGTCGAGCTCCTGGTTGGCATTGTCAGCATAGTCCAGGCGGTCCACAAACCAGGCGTTGCCTTGTGCGTAGGGGTTCTCCACCTGTATGTTCTGCTGGGCCATCAGGAAGTATTTCGTGTTGAGCATGTTCAGCACGGGCCACAGGCTGTCGTCGCGTGCCTCCGCAAGGTTGCCGTTGGTCTCTACGATGGCCTGCCGGGCGGCCTCCTGCTGTGCGGCTATGTAGCGCTCTATGAGCTCCTGGTAGCGGCGCAGCTTGGCGGCATGATAGCCGCCCACACTCTTGTGGTAGTAACTGGTCTCGTTTTCGTTGAACACGTTGGGAGCCAGGTTCAGCACGCGGAAGTCGAGGGCCGTGTCGGCCATGATTTGCTTGTCGGCCTCGGTAGCGGGGCGTATCTGCTGGCGCTCCTTCACGGGCTTAAACATCTCGTCGTTCAGGTAGCGCTTGTTCACCTGCCAGAGGTCTACGAGACAGATTATGCCGACGAGGGCCACCGTGGGCACCATCTTCAGCTTGTTGCCGCAGTAGAGCAGCAGCGCCACCGTGCCGATGAGTATGACGACGAGCGACCGCCAGCAGTCGGCGGTGAACACCTGCCGGCGCACCTCGGCCAGCGTGGCCAGGAAGGGCTGCACCTGGTCGGGCGGCAGCATCTGGCCGAACTGCGTCTGCTCGGCCTGCGTGGTGAAGCTGAAGAACAGCGTGGGCATGAGGGCGAAGAGCAGGCAGATGCCGCCCGTGATGCCTGCGGCAATGAGTATGTTGCGGGCCATGGGGGGCTCACGGTGCTCCATCACCTGGCGCAGGGCGAGCATGGCCAGCAAGGGGATGGTGAACTCGGCAATGACGAGTATCGACTCCACGGCCCGGAACTTGGCGTACATCGGCACGTGGTCGATGAAGAAGTCGGTCAGGCCCATGAAGTGCTTACCCCAGGCCAGCATGATGCTCAGCACGGTGGCTGCCAGCAGGGCCCATTTCATCGGGCCGCGCACCACCAGCAGGCCCAGCACGAAGAGCATCACCACGAAGGCGCCCACATAGACGGGGCCCATGGTGCCGTTGGCACCTTCCTCCATGCTCTCCTCCCAGTACTGCGGCATCTGGTTGAACATATAGCTGTAGGGCACGCTCTGCCCGTTGCCTAAGTCGAAGTAGTGGCTCTCGCCGGCCTTCTTCGCGGGGGCTGTCTCGCCGAGCACGCGGGCCGACGTGCCGCCCTTCACGTTGGGCACCAGCAGCGACCATGTCTCGCCGATGCCATAGCTGTAGGCGGTGATGTACGAGCGCTCCAGGCCGCTGCTGGTCTGGTCGGCGGTGTTCTCCTTGGTCAGCTCGCTCTTGCCGCGCATGGTCTCCTTCGAGTACTCCCACGTGTGGTAGAGGTTCGACAGGTTGATGAGCACGCCTATCAGTGCGCCCAGCGCCACCACGCCGGTGGCCTTCACGAAGCGGGCCAGCTGGCGGCTGCGCAGGGCCTCTACAAAGAAGGCGATGACCATGAAGAGGATGATGAACATATAGTAATAGGTCATCTGCACGTGGTTGGCGTGCACCTCAAGGGCGGCAAACAGCGCCGTCACCACCAGGCCCCACAGATACTTGCCCCTGTAGGCCAGTACCATGCCGCCTATCATGGGCGGCAGATAGGCCAGCGCCATCACCTTCCACAGGTGGCCGGCGGCAATGATGATGAGGAAATAGGTGCTGAAGGCCCACAGCACCGAGCCCAGCGCGGCCAGCGACTGGCGAAAGTCGAAGGCACGCAGCAGGATATAGAAGCCCAGGAGGTAGACGAAGAGATGCCACACGTTGTCGGGCAGCCACAGGTGATAGGCTTTCTCTACCACCGACAGCGTGTCGGTGCTCTTATACGACGGGGCCATCTGGTAGGTGGGCATGCCCGAGAAGAGGGCGTTGGTCCAGCGGGTGCGCTCGCCCGTCTTCTGCAGGTACTCCTGCTGCTCATGGCCGGCGCCGATGCCGGCCGAGATGTCTCCCTGGTTCAACACGCGCCCCTCAATGTCGGCGGGATAGAAATAGGCAAATGCCAGAACGGCAAACAACACGACTGCCACCACGTCGGGCAGCCACGCTTTCAAATTTTTCATAACTTGCAAGTATTCTTGTTTTGGCGGCAAAGTTATGAAAAATTTGCGAATTATGAACGATGAATTATGATTTATTTTGTACCTTTGCACGTAAAAACAGTACATCGACATGAAAATAGGAATAATTGTAGCCATGGACAAGGAGCTGCAGCAGCTGCAGCAGGTCTTTGCGGGTATGGATGTGCGCATCGACAAATGCGGCATCGGCAAGGTGAACGCGGCCCTCGGGGCACAGCGTATGATTAGCGAGTTCCGGCCCGACTGCATCATCTCCAGCGGATGCGCCGGCGGCAACGGCGACGACATAGAGGTGCAGGATGTGGTGGTGAGCAGCGAGCTGGCCTACCACGACGTCTACTGCGGCACGGCCGTCGACCACGGCACGCAGTATGGCCAGGTGCAGGGGCTCCCCGCCCGCTTCAAGGCCGACGCTTACCTGCTCCGCAAGAGTGAGGAACTAAGGATGGCGATTGAAGCAGACGCTTCGCTCGCCACGCATCATTTTTCGCTCCACTCCGGCCTCATCGTCACGGGCGACTGGTTTGTTGACTCGCAGGAGAAGATGCGCGAGATCGTCGGCCACTTCCCCGAGGCAAAGGCTGTCGACATGGAGTCGGCTGCCATCGCGCACACGTGTTATATTAATAAGGTGCCGTTCATCTCGTTTCGCGTCATCAGCGACGTGCCCCTGCGCGACAACAAAGCCCAGCAGTATCACGACTTCTGGTCGCAGGTGGCCGACCGCTCCTTCCACGTCACCCGCAGCTTCGTGGAGAGGATATGATGAATGTTGAGTGCTGAATTCATCACTCAAAAAAAGGCTCCCGCCCTTCCGGTATGAACCGGAGAGGCGGGGCCTTGCTATTTAATTGAAGAAAAAGGTATGCTTAGTCTTCGTCGTCCCAAACGCCCTTACCCATGCGCGAGCCGAACTCACCATCGTACTCATCGTCAGAGGGTGTGATGTCCTGACTGTCCTCATTAGGGTCGAGCGTGGAGGCTGCAGCCATCACAGGCTCTGCCACCATATGAAACACGTTCATCTCAGGAACGATATATGCTTTCTTGTTCATTGTCGTGTTGTTGTTATTTTACGTTATTGTCAAAATGTTTCTTTTCTCTCTCGTTATTACTTCACCATCATCTTCTTACCACCGATGATGTAGAGACCCTTCGTGGGCTGAGCCACGCGGCGACCCTGCAGGTCGAAGACCACGTCGGCCGACTCAGCATTCTCGATAGTCTCGATGCCGGTAACTTCCTCACCATTAATCAGCAGGCGGGCATTCTGTGCATTGGCAGGCAGCTCGAAGAAGCCACGGAAGCCCTTCATCGAAGCCTTGGCCGAACCCTTCTGAATCTTACCAGTGGGAGCAACACCATACTTGCCCTCCATTGAGCCGGCAGCCAGAGGAGCATAGGTGGCCTGGAACTTAGCGCCATTAAACTCAACGGCAGCAGCCTCAGTAGCGGTGATGTTCACGTCGTTCAGCTCGATAGCCTCGCTGATGGCAGCGTTAGCATAAATCACATAGGGCTTGCCAGCCTCCATCGTGGTGGTCACGTCGAGCTTGATGTTGCCATTCTCATAGCCAGTGAAAGCATAGGCCTTCACATCGCCGAGAACGCTCAGATCCTCCACAGCGAACGGCAGGGCAATCGTACCCCACTTGCCTTCGGCGATGGTGTAGTTCAGAGTGACATCGCACATACCCTCTGCAAGAGCCTCGGGAGCTACGGTCTGGTCGAGAGTCAGAGTCTGCTTCAGCAGCTCACCACCATAGACGTCGTCGATGTTGATATACTCACCTGAGAAAGCAACGTATTTAGCCTCTGCGGGCATGTTGAGCGTGTAGGTCTCCCACTTGTTAAAGGTCGAAAGAGGTTCAATACCCTCGATTTCCTTCCACTCCTCATTAGCTGCATTCTGGCTATTGGTAGTATAGAAAACCCTGAATGAGAGGGCAGAACTGCTCGTTGACATAGCTCTGAACGAAAGCGTGTTGTGGTTAGCGAAGCTCAGTGAAGGCGTCACAAGGCTGCCTTGATTGTAAGAGCCTTTAGCATAGCCGTTCTCAACGCTATAACCCTCCATGCGCCAGCCAGCAGGCTCAGCATCGAAGCCCTCATAGAACACCTCAGGATTTCTTACGATACCAGTCACGTTGAACTTTTTGGCATTCTCATCCTTATAAGCGTCAGCGCTGATGGTGATAACACCATTCTTAGCACCTTCGCCCTCTGCAACCATCGTCACAGTGATTTCAATCTCGCTCTCAGCAGCAATCGTCTTATTCTCAGGAACACCTGCGATAGTGAAAGCAGCATTGTCAGAAGTCACCTCCAGACCAGTCAGGTCGCCCTTACCTATATTCTTGATGGTGAACTTATACTCAGCATTCTCGGCAATGAAGCCAAAGTCATAGTCCTTCTCCTCTACTTCCATCACCGGGGGGAACTCAGTGGCCTCAACACCACCGTAGATATCGGTCAGATAAACATAAGCTCCATTAAAGCCAACCATGTAAGTACCTGCAGGCATATTGACCGTATAAGCTTCCCATGATTCGTTAGCAACGGTGATTTCGTTTCCTACATTAGTCCAAGTCTCACCATCCATAGAAGTCTGAATCTGAAGACGGCCATTTCCATAGCTATTAGCATTAGCTAACATAACGATAAGAGGTTCATTCTCCTCAAACGTCATCATACTTGTATAGAAACGCGTCATAGACGAGGTCGTTGTTGCAGCATAGCCACCATTTGAGCTTGTACCGCTGCCAGAACCTGTGATTTCCCAAAAAGCATACTCTGCTTTTCCCCATCCCTCAGGGAAATCATCAAGGCCTGCGAAGTTAACGAAACTCTTGCTGGGGTCTTTCACTGCGCCAGTAACATTGATAACGAAAGGCTCAATACCTTCTGCAGCAGGAGTAATGGTGATTTCGCTACTTCCAGAAGCAGCGGGCATAGTAACAGTCAAGGTGGCCTCACCACCTGCAGCGATAGTCGTGGCAGAAAGAGTGGCATTGAAGTTACCTGTTTCTGAGACAGTCACGTTCAAGTCCTCAGTGCCAGGATTTGACAGCTTGAACGAATGAGTTGCGCCTGCCTCTGTAAGCCCAAAGCTAAACTCATAAGGAGAGTCCATCTTGTTTTCGCCATCAAAGAGCTTGAGAGCAGCGCCTTCTGTTGCAGTTCCAACAAGACCATTCTCTGCAGTGAAATCATCAATTGCAGCACAAGACAATCTTATTGCCAAATAGCTATCTTCATCAAGTTCAACGGAATATTCTTTAAAAGAAGTATCCAAAGTATTTCCACCTTTATACCATCTATCTATAAAAGTACCATTCAACGAATATGTTCCTGTCGCCTCATCATATGATGCTTTATAAACATAAATTTGATAAGAACTCTGCGTTCTTCTAGCAAAGAAAGAAACCTTTCCTTTTGCCAACATTGGAGTTACTACATAGACTTCAGAATTTGTATTATCACAGCTAAGAGCAGAATTACCCGTGTTCTTGAGATAATTAATTCTGTGATTCTTTAAGCTGGCACCAATAATGCCCCAATCACTTGGCGGAGTAGTCGTATAAACAAAACTTTCATAAACCTCACTCCAACCTTCTTCTGCTTCGAACCCACATGTGTAGGCTTCCTGCGCAAAGGCAGTAGTCGTGCCCCCCACGAAAAGGGAGGCTACCAAAGAGAGCATAGCAATGCCTCTTTTCCCAAAAGTAAAACTTTTCATAGATAATTAAGTTATTTATTTATAGTGATTTAAATTTGGGTGCAAAGTTAAGCAAAATGGTTGGATTGCGGCGACAATCGGTTTACAATTTGCCGGTATTCAACAAGAATTAACACACTTTCGCAAACTTTTCATCTTGATATTCGCGCACAACTGTGCATCGTCCTCCGCCTGCTGAAACCAGATTCCGGCCAAAATTGAATAAATTTCGGCCAGAATTTAATAAATTTCGGCCAGAATTTTAAAAAAAGGAAAAGCCAAACAAAAGTCTAAAGTCTAAACTCCAAAGTCCAAAGTCTAAAGTCTAAAGTCCAAAATCTAAAGTCCACCCCCATGCAGAAGGAAGGGGGCATCAACGTATCGGGGGGATGCTTCGTTGACCGAAACATCCCCCCGATATAACCTATAGTTTTTCAACATTCATCACTCTCTCACGCCCGGTTCGCCTTCTTGCGCTGGTCGTGGTCGAGGATAACCTTGCGCATGCGCATCGACTTCGGAGTGACCTCCACCAGCTCATCCTCCTTGATATACTCAAGACACTCCTCGAGACTCATGATGACCTTGGGGATGACACGAGCCTTCTCGTCGCTGCCGGAGGCACGCACGTTGGTAAGCTGCTTGGCCTTGCAGACATTGATGACGAGGTCGTTGTCGTGAACATGCTCGCCTACCACCTGACCATAGTAGACCTCCTCGCCGGGATCGATGAAGAACTTGCCGCGGTCCTGCAGCTTGTCGATGGCGTAGGCATAGGCGGTGCCGGTCTCGAGGGCAATCATCGAGCCGTTGACGCGGCGCTCTATCTCACCGCGGTAGGGCTGATACTCCTTGAAGCGGTGGGCCATGATGGCCTCGCCCTGACTGGCCGTCAGCACATTGGTGCGCAGACCGATGATGCCGCGCGAAGGAATCTCAAACTCGATGTTGGTGCGGTCGCCCTGACTCTCCATCGACGTGAGGTCGCCCTTGCGGCGCGTCACCATGTCGATCATCTTCGAGGCAAACACCTCGGGCACGTTGATGGTGAGCTCCTCGATGGGTTCGCACTTCTGTCCGCCGATCTCCTTGAATATCACCTGCGGCTGTCCCACCTGCAGCTCGTAGCCCTCGCGGCGCATGGTCTCGATGAGCACGCTGAGATGGAGCACGCCACGACCGGAGACAATCCACTTGTCGGTGGAGTCCTCGAAGGGCTCCACGCGGAGGGCGAGGTTCTTCTCGAGCTCGCGCATCAGACGGTCGTTGATGTGGCGTGAGGTGACGAACTTACCCTCGCGGCCGAAGAAGGGCGAGTCGTTGATGGTGAAGAGCATCGACATGGTAGGCTCGTCGATGGCGATGGGCGGCAGGGGCTCGGGGTTCTCAAGGTCGCAGAGCGTGTCGCCAATCTCGAAGCGCTCCAAGCCGATGACGGCGCAGATGTCGCCGCAGTCAATCTGGTCGGTGCGGTGGTGGCCCATGCCGTCGAAGGTGTGCAGCTCCTTGATCTTCGTCTTCTCCTGAGTGCCGTCGCGGTGGGCGATGGTCACCTGCTGGCCGTCGCGCAGCTGTCCGCGGTGCACGCGGCCCACGGCGATGCGCCCGGTGTAGCTGGAGAAGTCGAGGCTGGTGATGAGCATCTGCGGCGTGCCCTCAATCTGCTTCGGGGCGGGTATCACCTCCACAATCTTATCGAGCAGATAGGTGATGTCAGTCGTAGGCTTGCGCCAGTCTTCGCCCATCCAGCCGTTCTTGGCCGAGCCGTAGACGACGGGGAAGTCGAGCTGGTCCTCGGTGGCGTTGAGCGAGAACATCAGGTCGAACACCATCTCGTAGACCTCCTCGGGGCGGCAGTTGGGCTTGTCGACCTTGTTGACCACCACGATGGGCTTCAGGCCTATCTGCAGGGCCTTCTGCAGCACGAAGCGCGTCTGGGGCATGGGACCCTCGAAGGCGTCGACGAGCAGCAGGCAGCCGTCGGCCATGTTGAGCACGCGCTCCACCTCGCCGCCGAAGTCGGAGTGTCCCGGGGTGTCGATGATGTTAATCTTGACGCCCTTCCACATGATGGATACGTTCTTCGACAGGATGGTGATGCCGCGCTCGCGCTCCAGGTCGTTGGCGTCGAGCACCTGGTTGGAGAGGTTCTGGCCCTCGCGAAAAAGATTGCCGGCGAGCATCATCTTGTCAACAAGTGTGGTCTTACCGTGGTCTACGTGTGCTATGATAGCGATGTTCCTGATGTCTTGCATTTTCTTAAAACTTAAAAATCGGGTGCAAAATTACTAATTTTTTCGGGAAAAATGCTTATCTTTGCAAACAAATCTATCTAAATAATGAAGAATAGACTCTTTTTCTGCCTGCTGGGACTGCTGCTGACAGCCACGGGCTACGCACAACAGACGACATGGTGGGGCTACTGGACAGCCACGGGCCAGAGCCGCACAGAGCAGTTGACCCCGGGCGACGGGCGCCACGACTACGGCATCAGGCTGATGCCTGCCGACTCGGTGCTGCGCGACGGCCAGATACACGGCATGCGCTTCCTGCTGAGCGACAAGAGCGCCGTGAGGCGCGCATGGATATGGGTGTCGGCCCGCCCGTTTAAGTGGGACGGCGACGCAGGGCCTGACATGGCGCTGAAAGAGATTGACCTGAGCGACCTGCGCGACCTGCAGCATGGCAACGGCAGCGACGACGACTACACCGAGGTGTACTTCGACGCGCCCGTAGACGTGCTGCCGTCGAGCAACAAGCGGTCTAATTGCTACGTGGGCTACTCGATAGAGCTGGCCGGCACCGAGGCTTCACCCTGCCGCCCCATCAGCGGCGGCCCCGACGGATGGCCCTCGTGGCGGGAGCAGCAAGGCTACGCCTGCTTTGCCGACTGGCAGAACGTGGAGCAGACGGCCGGCCCGCTGGCTCTGCAACTGAGGGTGAGCGGCCCCCGCATAGGGCGTCATGCGGCCTGCGCCATGCCCATAGAGACGATCTACGCCACGGCGGGCAGCAGCTTAGGCAGCGGCGACGGCAACCGGCTGCTGACCATCGCGCTGCACGGCACGGAGCCGGTAGACAGGATTACCTACGAGGTGAGCATCGGCGACGGCCCCGCACAGCCGACGACGGTGTCGTTTCATCCCGCACTGACAGAGATAGAGAGCCAGGTGGTGCTGCCCCTGGAGGCGACGCTGCCTGCCGAGGCTGCGCTCTACGACTGCACGGTGAACGTGACCCACGTGAACGGCGAGCCCAACGAAGACGCGTGGCCGCAGACGCCGTTCGCGCTCTACAGCCTCAGCCAGATGCCGCTCACGACAATGGTGATGGAGGAGTATACGGGCACGTGGTGCCCCAACTGTCCGCGCGGCGACGTGGGACTGCGACTGCTCGACGAGTACTTAGGCGACCGCTTTATCGGCATATCCGTGCACAACGGCGACCCCATGACGCTGCCCGCCTACGACAAGAGCGCCTCGAAGCGCAAGTTCTGCGAGGGATACCCATCGAGCGCCGTGAACCGCGCCTTCGGCTGCGACCCCTATCAGGGCTTCGACCTGCGCGTGAAGCGCTTCCAGATGTATGAGATAGCCGACGCGGTGCTGCAGCAGCCCACAGTGGCCGACATGGGCGTGACGGCCCAGTGGGACGAGACGCTGCCGGTGGTAAGGGTCGATGCGGCCGCCACGTTCCGCTTTTCAGCCGCCGAGGCCCCCTACTCCATCGCGCTGCTGCTGACAGCCGACAGCCTGACGGGCGATGGCAGCGACTGGCTGCAGGTGAACACCTATGCGGGCAGTGAGGAATGGGACAGCTATATGGACGAGTACACGCAGGGCGAGCGCCGCGTGAAGATGGCTTATAACCATGTCGCCGTGGCCGTGAAGGACATCGACACGGGCAGCGACGGCAGCATCAGCGCCCCCATAGCAGCCGACGTGGCGCAGCACTACATGGCCGACTTCGACCTGAGTGACAACAAACTGATACAGGACCGCAACCGCCTGCACGCCATAGCGCTGCTTCTCGACACGCGCACCGGCGAGGTGGTGAACGCCGCCAAAGCACATGTGCAGGGTGCCGCCGAGGGCATCACCCTCGTGTCTGACGCCACGGCAGCGCCTGCCAGCTACTACGCCCCCGACGGCCGACAGCTGTCAGCCCGCCCACGCGGGCTGGTCATAGTGAGGCGCAGCGACGGGAGGGTGAGGAAAGAAATGGTGTACTAAAAAGCCCTCCGGCCTACCCCTAACCCCTCCCACAAGGGAGGGGGGATATCAAAGCCCCCCGATTTCTCCCATAGAAGGGAAAAACCGGGGGGCTTTTCGCGTCTGTCTCTTTGGGGAGGAGACAGAGGAGCTGGATGTATCAGGGGCAGGCTACAACCTTGCGGCCATCGATGATGGTCACGCCGCGGGTGGCGGGACGGGTGGCGGGGCGGCCTTGCAGGTCGTAGGCCCGGCGGACAGACTTGGACTGACCGGCAGAAACGGTCGCAATGCCCTCGACTCCAGAGATGACCACCTCGTTGGAGTAGACTGACTCACCCTCGTTGTAGACGGCCGTCACCTTATAGGTATCGCCGGGGCGGGCCAAGGCATCGGTGAACGACGGCGTGGGCACAAGGGCCGTGTTCAGGCGCTCACCATTCTTATATATATTATAGCCGAAGAGCATCAGGCCGTTCTGGGCAGCCAGCGTGTCGGGGGCGAAAGTGATGTCGTCGAGGAACATCACCCAGCCGTCGTCAGACACCTTGCGGATGGCAAAGTGCTTGGTGCCCTGCGGCAAGGCATACTCGAAGAGACAGTCGTTCCAGCTGTCGGCCGTGAATGTCTGGTCCTTGAAGTTGGGCACGGTGCGAGGCACGGCGTCGAGGGGCATGAAGTTGGTGGTCTCAGCCCCTGTGGTGGAGAAGTAGAGCTGGAACAGCTCGGGGTTGGCAGCCTTGGGCAGACCATGGGCGTAGAACGAGATGACCTGCGCGTTGCCGCTCAGCTCAGGCGAGATGAGCCAGTCGTCGGAGATGCCCTCATAGGCCGCAAACGAGGCGAGCATCTTGTCGCCCGTGCGCGGATACCACAGCTTGTCGGAGAGGCCCATGGCACCGGTGGTGCTATTCTCCACCTCTGTGGGTGTCCATATCATCCACGACTGGATATCGCTGTTGGCCGGGAAGTGCCATCCGCCGATGCCATAGGTCAGCATGCGGTCGCCGTCGTAGAGAGACCACTCGCCGAAGGGCGTGCGCTGGAAGTCGGGATAGCTCTCGAAACTCTCAGTGACGTAGCCGTCGGCAGTGCGCGGGGCGGCAGGCACGCTCCAGCTGAGCACGGCACCGTCG
>JAGBJJ010000093.1 GCA_017934525.1 Prevotella sp. | reverse complement strand
CCCAGCTTGGAAGGCTAGTGCTCTATCAACTGAGCTATTTCCGCAAGACGGCATTTTGGCTTCGCCTCAACATAAGCGAGCTTCTGTACTCGGCTTGCACAAAATTCCGCAAAAACATCTTCTGAGAGTGGGAGGTGATGGATTCGAACCACCGAAGTCGAAAGACAACAGATTTACAGTCTGCCCCATTTGGCCGCTCTGGAAACCTCCCAATGTTTTGCTTTTAAGCCTGGGCCTCCTGCCCCGACTGTTTTCCTTTTTGAGCCTCTTGTCGGATTCGAACCAACGACCCCGAGATTACAAATCACGTGCTCTGGCCAACTGAGCTAAAGAGGCTTTTTCAAGCAGCCGCTCTCGTTTCAGATTTACGACCTGTTGGAAAACGGCTGCAAAGTTACGACTTATTTTTGAATTACCAAAATTTTTCGAGGTTTTTTTTCAATAATTCCTCATTTTTTCTTTATTTTTCTGAAGTTGGACCCTCAAAGAGTCGACACAGAGGTCAATTCCCTCCTCAAAAGTGTCATTCACTTTTTCCACGTGGAAGGTGCTTCCAGGCACCGTCACAGTGATGCTCGTTTCTTTATTTTGAGCCGTAGCGGGTTTCACAACTTTTAATTGCACCTCTACTTTCTGAATATCTTCGTACGACTTTTCTAACTTGGCGACCTTCTTTTCGATGAACGCCTCTAACTTCTCGGTAGCGTCGAAATGTATCGACTGAATCTTAATTTCCATAGTTACCTCCTGTTATTTTAAAAAGTTAAACTATAAAGGTTAGCCCCTTGGGTGGGCATCTTTGTAAACTCGTCTCAACTGCTCGAAGGTGGTGTGTGTGTATATCTCGGTTGTTTCCAGGCTTTCGTGCCCCAGCAACTGCCTGACACTTTCCAGTCCGGCACCATGGTTGAGCATGGCTGTGGCAAACGAATGTCTGAGCACATGTGGTGATCGTTTCTTCAGCGTGGTAGCACCTGTAAGATACTGACGAACCACGTGGTAGACCTGACTTCCTGTCATGCGCCGCCCGTGATTGTCGAGGAAGAGGGCATCAGCCGTCTGCCTCGCCACCGCCTCGTCGCGTATGGCCTGATAGCGGTGCAGCTGCTCAGCCAGCTCAGTGCCGAACGGCACGATGCGTTGCTTGTTGCGCTTCCCCGTCACCTTCAGTTGACCGGCAGCAAAGTCCACGTCCTGATCATCCAGTCCCGTCAGCTCACTGCGTCGCAACCCCGTCTCATATATCACTAATAAAATAGTACGCGCCCGTACATCTTTATAGTTGTCTCCCCACTCTTTCCCATCGAGCAGCCAGTTCATCTCGTCTTCCTTGACGAACTGCGGCAGAGGTTTTCGTTTCTTCGGACCCGCAACGCGGCGCGCCGGGTCGCTGACAACCAGTCCTCTCGACAGGGCAAAACGGAAAAAGGAACGCACAGCAGTCAGTCCTGTATTCACCGTGGCTGCAATGTTTCCCTTGTCCATCAGACTCTCCATCCATCCACGGATGATGTCGGCATCGACAGATGCCCACGAGAGCCCTTCTTCTCTGTTTTTAAAGTACGATTCGAAGTCACGCAGACTCTTCTCGTATCTGACTACTGTCTGCGGACTACGGTTTTTCTCATATCGCAGATAGTCTAAGAACTGGTCAATCATAAAACGTCACATACCAATTATAGGATATCATCCCCTGGGTTCTGATCCATGGCTTGGCATGACTGCCAAGCACATGGTTTTTGCGAACACTTTCGTATTTTGGGTACGAATTTACGGAAATTTTATGAAACCACCAAATTTTCCAGGAACTTTTTTAGTTTTCCTCGGCTGTACGGAGCTTCTGAACGTAAATGGCGTGCTCCATCTTCAGGCGCTTCAGTACTGAGGGCTTGTCGAATTGCTGACGACGACGCAGTTCTTTGACGACACCAGTCTTCTCAAACTTTCTCTTAAACTTCTTGAGGGCCTTCTCGATGTTCTCGCCTTCTTTTACGGGTACGATAATCATACTGTTTTTTGATTTTAATGGTTTAAATTGTTAGACATAACTTACTTTCCGCACGCAGCGCGCACGAATTGCGGGTGCAAAGTTACAACTTATTTCGCAATTAGCCAAGCATTTAAACGTATTTTTCTGTTTTTTTGCCGTTCTTTTGCCACTTTTTTACATATCGGCAGCGCTGCATACTGCCGATTGCGGAGCCATGACATCACACAAGAAAGGGGGAACAGACAATCAGCACGCAGGGTGCGACAGCCTGTCCCCCCGTAAAAGAAGGGAGGGAAAAGCCTATTTCGTCAGTAAGCTTGCCGGTCGCCTTTGACGGCATTGTAGACCGTCTGGAAGATGATATACAGATCAAATGAGAACGACCAGTGCTCAATATACCAAATATCTTGCCTGATGCGTCCGGCCATCTCTTCCACTGTGCGCGTCTCGCCACGGTAGCCAGTCACCTGAGCCCATCCGGTGATGCCCGGCTTCACGTAGTGACGCACCATATATTTATTGATTAGCTCACTGTATTCCTCCGTGTGCCTCAACATGTGAGGGCGCGGTCCCACCACAGACATGTCGCCGATGAGTACATTGATAAACTGCGGAAGTTCATCGATACTGGTCTTTCTCAGGAAGCGCCCGAACTTTGTCACGCGCGGGTCGTCCCGGGTAGCCTGCTTCACGTCTGACTGCATATTTACTCTCATCGTGCGAAACTTAAAGCAGCCGAACTCACGCCCCATCTGCCCGTTGCGTCGCTGGCGGAAGAAGATGGGTCCGGGCGACGAAATCTTGATACCGACACCCACCACGAGCAATATGACGGGGAAGAGCGTGACGAGAAACAAGGCCGAAAACACAATGTCAAACAGGCGCTTCAGCAGGATATTATGCAACTGCGTCAACGGCTCTTTACGCATCGCCACCAATGAGATGCCACCCATGCGCTTCAGCGTGCCATGGTTCATGATGCTACAGGAAAACGAAGGGACGGCAAAGAAGCGGATGAGGTGGTTCTCACAGAAGTTCATCACGTCGTTGAACTGCTTGCTGTCAATAAGCGACAGGTTGCAATATACACGTTCCACGTGCTCATCTTTCAGATAGTCAACAACGTCATCGAAGGTTCCGAGATACCTGACTGAAGACTCTTCCCTGGGTTCCTCAGCGAAATAGCCTTTCACGAGATATCCCGCAGCCAGATCGCTGGTCAGTTCCCTATACACTTGCCGCATGCCCGCTGTGTTGCCCACGAGGACAACACTTCTCGAATTGCCGCCGTTTTTCCTGTAGACACGCAAGATGTTGCGTAGCGCATAGTGCAGCACCAGCAGAACCAGACAGAACGAACCGTAGAGCTTAAAGAAGAAGTCAACAGGAAGGAAATGGAATACAAACGCGAATAAGACACCAGCCAATATGCAATTCTTCAGGGCAAGCAGAACAACGTTGACCGCAATCTCATACCCTTTGATGATGCGGAAGTAAAGTATTGGCTTGAACGTCCGACTGCAAAGTACGAAACTGAACAAAACTACTGTCCATACCTGCCAGGTAGGCACAGAAGAACCATCATTGAAGCTAAAGTCATTATGCCACAGAAGCACTGTAAGCAACAGATTCAGAAAAAAGAAATCAATCATCAAGATAATCATCCTGATGTACTGTGACAGACCTAATTGATTCATAATTACATCATTTATAGTAGTTTACCACAACATCAAAAGCTGGCAGCGACCCACTGTCGTCGATGGCGGCAAGCTCTTCTATGCTCTTTCGGCGAGTGTGGCCCAACCGGCAGACATAAAGACCATAGCCTGCCAGCCTTAACAGTTGCAGAGTGTTTGGCAGATGCTCCACCGACACGCTGTCGATGACAACGTAATCGTACTCACAGAACAGATTTTCGAGCCTCTCGGCAAATGTCTGACTGCTGATTATCTCGCGCAGGTAGTCAGCATCGCCTGTGACTATGCATTCCTGCAGCCGACGGTCTTCGGCCGATGGTTCAACCACCCATTCATCCGCCGCTGTGCCATTACCGCGCGGAGCATCATCGCGGAGATTCATTCTCAGCAAAAGTGTTTTCTTACCCATGCGCCCCAGCTCACCGGCCAGACTGGCCGCCACAAACGTCTTGCCGTCGCCGTCGTGGGTTGAAAATAAGCAGACGCCTTTCTGGTTTCTGTCGTCCATCAACATCTTCACCTGCGTGACCATCGCCCCAACGTCGGCTCTGCCTATATGTGAAGAGAAGGGAATCTTTCCTACCACTCTTGCCTTCTTCAGCGTCTTCCCAATCTCGTCAGCAGCAATGACCTTTGTCGAGAACAACTCCCTGAAAATCATCCAGAGGGTGGTGGCTACCAGAGCCATGAAGAGCGTGGCCAACAGCAGAATTTTCTTGCTGGGCGACGTTGGATTCGCCGAAGCGTAAGGCAAATCGATAAACTTGGCGTTTTCCGTCACGGCATCAAGCATCAGGGTGTTCTCCTCCAACTTCTTGAGCAGGTCGAGATAGAGGCTCTGTTTATTCTCCTGCTGGCGCATGATGTCGGTGAGCACCCGTTCATTGGCCGGCACGTTACTGATGCGCGAGCTATACTGCCGCGTCTTGCGCTCCAGCTCGTTTTTCGTGATGAGCATGCCGGTATACGAGCTTTCCAGCGTGGCCAGCAGCCCGTCGTATGATGTAGTAATCTGGCTTCGCATATTGGCGGTGACGGGGTTGCTGTCAGACGACGTGCGCGACAGGCGCTGATAATCCAGCACCAGCTGATTGTGGGCATTGATGTTGTTAGAGAGGTTGACGTCTCTCAAGCCGATGTCGCTCGGCACGAGGTTTTCCCTGTTCTCGGCCTTCTGCATGAAGCTCTTCAGGTGCTGCAGCAGTCCGAGCTGCGTCTCTACCTCATGCAGGTCTTTGTCGTACATAGAGTTTTCTTCTCTGAACTCCCTCGTGTCGACACTCATGTCGGTCAGTCCGGCCTGGCGCTTAAACTCCTCCAGACGCAGGTCGGTCATGTCAAGGTCTTCGCTGATAACGGCAATGCGTTTCTGCAGGAATTCCTGTGTGCGGCGCGCCACCCTGTTTTTGTCGGCATTGGCATTCTGATTGTAGCACTTCACCAGTTCGGCCAGGAAATTCATGCCTTCCTGACGATCGGGGCATTTATACTCCAGACTGACCACTGACGATGTTCTGGAGAGCAGACTGACCGAAAGGCGGTCGGCACTGGCCATAGCAGCCTCTACGGGACTCGACAGGCGGATGTGCAAATCCTTATCCAGTGCCTTTGTCCTCTCCAGGCTACCGCTGAGAGTCACACGCCCAAAAGGCGTCGCCACGGCAGCGGGCAGTCGGCTCACTGTTTCTTTCTTCTCCCACTCATCGCCATTCACTTCCGTCTTTACCGTCACGACAGCCTCAGAAGCAGTCGCCGGAGCAACCGTGATGTCGATGGCCGATGCCATACGCTCTAGCATACCCGAGTCGGCAACAGCCAGTATCGGGCTATCGGCTGCCGGCAGGTGCTTTTTCAAGAGGCCGCCGCTCTTATACTCAACAAACATGCCCAGATTGCTGACCACCCGCTCTATGAGCGAAGTAGACTTGAGCACCTCGACCTCATTCTCCGTGTTAAGCCAATCGCGCCCGCTGTAGAACAGTTTGTTGACCGAATAGATGTCGTTTTTGCTTCCGCCGCGCTCTTCGTCGAGCACGGTGATCGACGCCGTCACCTCATAGGCCGGCGGCACGATTATCACTACCGCCAGGGCCAGCACACACAACACGGCCAGGATAATGAGAAAAGAATACCTGTATCGCCAGTATTTCAGCAGCGTCTTCTTGAAGTTGAAATACTCCTTACGCTCCTCGCTGTACATGTCTTCTGTTGTTTTCATTTGCATGCTGACGGGTTTAATTAAGAACAATAGTAGTAATCAGGCTCGCGGCCGAAATAAGAATTGAGGTCACCGTGAGCCACACCGTGGTCAGCGAGCCGACGTTCGAACTGCGCGCACGGGCCTTGTTGGGCTCCACGTAGACAATGTCGTTCTGCTCCAAATAGTAATAAGGCGAGTTGACAATGTCGTCCCGCGTCAGGTCGAGCGTCACGGTTGTGCGCACGCCCTGGCCGTCTTCCCTAATGAGCTTCACATTGTCGCGCTTGCCATAGATGGTCATGTCGCCTGCCTGAGCCAAGGCTTCAAAGATGTTCACCTTGCTGCTCATCGAGGTGAACTGGCCCGGTCGGCCCACTTCTCCAAGCACCGAGTACTTATACTCCACCCACTTGACAATCACGGTGGGTTCCTCGCCCTTGATGTAAGAGGCTAGCCTGCTCACCAGATAGCTTTCCAGCTCCGACTTGGTCATGCCTTCCACGCGTATCTTTCCCAAGACGGGAAACGCAATGCTGCCGCTGTTGTCTACCTGATACACCTGCAGCGTGGGTTGCGACGTAGTGTAGTTGTATGGCCCCACCTGAGCTGCCGGCGAAGAAACCGTCAGATTGAATGGTGCCGCCACCTCTGGCTGCGAGCACGACACGTTGATGGTCAGCAGGTCCTTCACCTTAAAACGAGCGTCATAAAAGGTGGGAACGGCGCTGACCGCCTTCTGCATATCTTCATCGCTCTGCAGATAGGCAATCTTTTTTGTTGTGCATGCCGACATGACAATCATCGCCATCAGGCATGCAAATAGATGTCTGTAGTTCATAACACATTCATTTGTTTTCACGACAAGCGGCGTTATCTGACGCCTTGTAAAACCATGCGCAGCCAACGGCGACTGTTCTGGGCGGGCATGCCCATCACCGTCGAGCCAGCTTCCACATCCTTTGCCACCACGCTACCAGCATTGACCACAGCATACTCACCCACCGTCACATGGGGCATCACCATGGCACCTGTGCCGAGACTGGCTCCCTTCTGCAGACGTGAGAAGCCGCCCATGAACGACTGGCAGTCGAGCATGCAGAAATCGTCGACTACAGCATCGTGCCCCACGATACTGCCCGACAGTATCGTAACAAAATTGCCTATAGTGGCATTACCCGACAGAGCCGCCAGGCCATAAATGATGCTTCCCTCGCCAATCTTCTTGGCATTACCACTCATCAACACGTCTTTGGATAACAGCGATATAAACTGACCTCCCTTCTGCTGAATCATCTCTATGTATTTCTTCTTCATCTTAGGGTCGCCCAGCGCCACCACAAACACGTCGTCAGGCTGTATCTCATAATCCTCTACCGACGACACAATGGGCGGGAAGCCCTCGAAACCATCCAGCGCATCGCTGGCACTGTCAAGAAAGCCTTTGATGGTGAACTCCTCGCCATAGCCTATAAACGAATGTCTGAATCCATACGTCTCACGGCCAAAACCACGAGCCCCGACAATCAATAAATTTTTCATTCTCCTTTACTTTTTATTTGATTTACTATTTTTTCTATTTGAGATTCCGTCAGCCCGGCACACATGGGCAAGCAGATTACCGTGTCAGCCTTGCGGTTGGCCACGGGCAGGTTGCCCGGGTCGGCACTCTCCAGCCGGTTGTAGATAGACAGATTGCTGATGAGCGGATAGAAATAGCGGCGGCCTAAGATGTTGTGCTGCTTAAGCTTTTCATAGAGTGCATCGCGTGTCATGCCATACTGACCCGCATCGACGAAGATAGGGAAGTAGGAGTAGTTATGCCTCACGCCAGGCATGTCGTCAAGCCAGCTGATGCCAGGCACACCGCTGAGCAACTCCCTGTAGAGCATAGCCGCCTTGCGACGCATGGCAATGGCCTCGTCGACCAGCTTCAGATTTAGAATACCGTAGGCCGCCCGTATCTCGTCCATCTTACCATTGATGCCAGGAGCCACAATGTCGGTTTCACCGATGAATCCGAAGTTCTTCAGATTGTCTATGTGCTGCTTCATCGCAGCGGTATTTACGACGAGGGCCCCGCCCTCCACGGTGTTGTATACCTTTGTGGCATGAAAGCTGAGCGTCGACATGTCACCGGCATTGAGCAGCGACTTGCCTCCCACCTCCACGCCGAAAGCATGAGCCGCATCGTAGATGACCTTCAGCCCATGGCGGTCGGCAATCTGCTGTATGCGGTCGGTGTCGCAGGGCATGCCATAGACGTGGACGGGCATGATGGCCGTAGTGCGCGGTGTGATGGCAGCCTCTATCTTGTCGGGGTCAAGGTTGCAGGTGACGGGATCGATGTCGACAAAAACTGGCTTGATGCCATTCCACCAGAGCGAATGGGTAGTAGCCACAAAACTGAAGGGTGTGGTAATTACCTCGCCCTCTACATGAAGAGCCTGCAAGGCCGTGATCAAGGGCAGCGTGCCGTTGGCGAAAAGGCTCAGATGGTCTACCTTCAGGTAGCGCTGCAGGTCGTCTTCAAGCTGCTGGTGGAAAGGGCCATTGTTGGTCAGCCAGCGTTTTTTCCATATTTGCTGCAAACTGTGCGTAAAATCGTCCAGGTCGGGCAGCAGGGGCGACGTGACTGTAATCAATCTGTCGCGTGTGTTCAGGTCGAAGCCTATTTTTCTGATGTCCATAATTTTTTTTGCTTTTCTACATGAATATTTTAGACTTAATAATAGCTGTTTTTAGCTAAGTCTAATCAGTTTATCTATTATTGTCTGACCGCCCTAAGCCCCTTGATACGGTCATAGAGCCCTGCGGGCCCCCAAAGGCGCATGAGCATCGAGAACGACTTGTCGCGGTCGGCCCATGGCAGGCTCAGCCAAGCCTTGCGAGCCTGCGCATATTGGCCATAAATGGCGCAATAGTAGGCCAGATGTTTGTTCTTCTTCCTTTCGAACACATCTTTATACTGCGGATAGCAGGCCGTGAAGTCGCGGTAGAGGGCCATTTCCTTATCGAGCACCGACTTAAACTTCCCGAAATCAGCCGTGCGGTAGGTACGTTGAGTCCACGAGGCACTGGTGTTCACTCGATAGACGCTGAGCGACCGGGCCAGATAGCGCACCTTCGACACCAAGCCGAAGTACATCTGCAAGGGGTAGTCGCCCACATACTGGCTGAACACCATCGTGGGGGCGACGTCGCACAGCGACCGCCGCATGCACAGCGAGTTAGTAGGACAGAAATTGCCACTGCCCATGATGAGTTCTTCGGGCGACACATCGGTGTCAACCGGATAGCGGTTATGACTGCCAATGAAGGCATGGGCACGTTCGTCATAAAAGTCAGCATCGTGAAAACACATGCCATAGTCCGGATGAGCCTCGAGGAAGTCTACCTGCAGCTGCAACTTGTCTGGCGCCGACCACCAGTCGTCGCCTTCGCACAGCGCCACATACTTGCCGCGCGCTCCCTGGAAAAGGCCATGCCACAGTTTGCTTCGCACTTCCTGTCCGCGTGAGAACTGGTTCTCTGCTTGGAAGACGGGCTTGATGATGTCGGGATGACGGGCTGCATAATCCATAATTATCTGCGGCGTGGCGTCAGAGGAAGCATCGTCGTGGACAATCACTTCAAACGGAAATGTGGTCTGCTGTCCGACAAAACCGTCAAGACACTGTCGGATATAGTGCTCGTGGTTATATGTCAGACAGATAACCGTCACCATGACTTCAGCAGGGGGGATGGATGAATTATTCATAAGTATAATATTTCTATTTTGGTTTTCATGCCGCAGACCGACGGTTCCTGACGGTTTCCACGACCGTTTTAAAAGCAGAGGGAGTGAGCAGCCTACTGAAAAGACAATAGGCAATCGCGCCAGCCATGGCGCCGCCAAGCAGCTGCAGCCATAGCTCTGTAGCCAACCGCGTGGTGCCATAGGCACAAGCTGCCGAGAGGGCTGCTATGCCGGCAATGGGCAGACAAAACTTAATCTGGGCAAAAATGCCCAACTGCAGGAACTTTCCCGTATAGTGCGTATTGAACAGCAGACTGACCACCGACAGCAGCAACATGCCCCAACACATAGCCTTCACGCCCAGTGGCAACGTGGCTGCCAGCACAATGATGCCAAGGCCTTTCTTCCATAGCTCCAAGCGTAGAAACAGGTCGCTGCGCCCCGTCACCTTGAGCAGCGTCAGGTTGAGCGCATGCACGGGATAGAGCATCATAGCCAGACAGAGTATCTGCAGGTAAGGCACACAACCGACCCACTTGTCGGTGAGCATCAGGCGTATCAGCGGGTCGGCCAGCGTGGCAATGCCCACCATGAGCGGAAACATGAAGAAAGCCGTCAGCAATAGCATCTGGTTGTATGACTGATGCAATTGCTGCCTGCCGGCCTGCATCTCCGACAGGATGGGGAAGGTGACACGGCTGACCACGTCGGTGATGGTGGTGGCAGGCAAGGCGGCATAGCCGTGGGCTCGGGTGAAGAATCCCAAACTGGCCGGGGGGTAGAACTTGCCGATGATGAGCGGGTAGATATTGTTCCACACCGTGTCGATGAGCGACGACGTGAGCAACTTCGACCCGTAGCTGAACATGCGCTTGAATGCCGGAGCAGAGAAGCGGCTCTGCGGCCGCCAGCCCGACCAGAGCCAACACAGCAGACAGCTGGTTGCTGCGCCGGCCACCTGAGCCCATGCTATCGACCAAACGCCGCAGCCAGAGTAGGCCATGGCCACACCGGTAGTGCCCTGCACCACTGCCGCTACCACGCCTATCTTTGCCAGCAACTTGAAATCGAGCTGTATGGTGAGACGCGTGCGTTGCACCAGGTTGAGGGCGTTGATGACAATGGGCAGGGCCATCACCTTTGTCAGCCCCTCGAGCAGAGGCTGCCCATAGAACGAAGCCAGCAGCGGCGACAGCGTCCAGAGCAGCAGGGCGAGTGCCACGCTCACGCCCATGTTGAAGAAGAACACCGTGGAGTAGTCGCTCTCGTTGCGCTCGGTATTCTGTATCAACGCGGCCGAGAAACCGCCATTGGTCACCGTGGTGCAGATGGCGATATAGACATAGAGTATGCCCACAAGCCCATAGTCGGCAGGCATCAGTATGCGGGCCATAATGATGCCAATAGTGAACTGTATAAGCTGTGTGGCGAGGTTCTCAGAAAGATTCCAGAAGAAGCTACGTGCGTTTCTGCCCATCATATCTTCACGTTCATCATGAAATACTCGCCATTGGCATCGTAACCCGGCTGAGACAGCCGCATGTTAGGCACAATGCCGTCGGGGTCGACTATGCGCAGATACACCTTATAGCTGCCGGCCGGCACATCGGGCAAATCATCGCTCACCGGCACCCAGGCAGCATCTCTGACGTTGAGCACGTCGTCGGGATTGTCGGGCGGCATCAACTGACGAATATCGTAGTGCGACTTTCTGGTAAACACTTCCTGATTGGTAGAGGCGCTGCGGAACACGTAGTATATATCCCATGGCTCATACACAGGCGTGAGCCCTATGTTCTGCATATAGAAGAGCACCTTGACCTGACCGCGCTGAACGGATGACCAGACGGGGTTGGCGGCAATAATGCGGAACCCCATCAGCGAGTAGGCGTCTTTGAATATCTGGCTCTCAGTACTGCCGATGGTGCTTCGCGCAACAGTAGCTCCGTCACTGCCCGTGATGTCGCCGACCAGTATCTTTGCCGGACGCGCCAACTTCAGCTGGTCAGCCAGAGTAGAGTAAGGCTTGAAGCTAGCCGTAGGTTTATGGAGGCCAGGTTCACCGCCGATGGGCGCCTTACGCCATTTGTTCAGCAGCAGCGGTCTCAGCGACTGGCCGTTCCACACTGTGCTGGTGGAGGCAATGGGTGTCAGAGTGTCGTCGCCCCACATATCATAGAAAAGTCCGAACTCACCGCACTGATTGGTGCCTGTTGCCAGCCAATACTGGAATTCATTATAAGCTTGCGTTTGCCAGAAGATATTGCTGGGTGCCACCAGACGAATGTCGGGGAATGTCTCAACAAACATCTTGCCCCAGGCTATGAGGTCGGCCGACGTCTCCATGTCGCTGCGCGGGTCGGCATCGGAAGTGATGGTCACCGTGCCACGGTTAGAGCCCAAATAGTTGTAGAGGCCTTCGCCAAAGTAGCCCCAGTAGCGCATCTGAATCTCCCTGACCAGCATGCGCCGACAGAGCTTCTTGCCGTCGACTTCCAACTCCTCGTCGAGATATCGACGGAAGGCCTGCAGCAACTGCTGATATTTGGTGCGCAAAAGGGGGTTGCGCAGGTCGGGAGCATAGTAGAGAGGGCCACTGGCATCGGTGATGGTGCCGTCGTAGTTCTGATAGAGTCTCGGGCGGTATTTATCCTGCTGTATCAGCAGCTGGTGTATATACTTCGGGTAGCCTATGTAGGCCACGCGCTGCTGTCCGTTGTAGGAGGCTGTCACGGCCACATCGTTGCTCGTCCACGAATCAAGGGGGAAGATGCCCAAACACACTTTCTGCTTGTTCCGGTAAGCCGACAGGAAATAGTTGTCGAGCTCTCTCTCAAAATGGTAGCCGCTCTCGTCTTCCACTTTTGCCCATCGCAGGCGCACCATCGCGTTAGCCACCGTCGTTCCGCCGTCGGCATACCTCACCAGCAGCGGCACATACTGATTTGTTGCGCTCCAAGCCTCGGGGCCTGCGCCCGAGTTCTTCACCGTGATGCCCTTAGTGGTGTAGAAAGTAGTGTTCTTCACCTGCGTCACGGCCTCGCCCGACAGGTCGAAGTCAGCGTATCTGCTACCTGTATTTTCCTGAAGGGTATTTCTGTCGCAGCTTGCCGTCAGTGACAGCTGCAGCACAGCCAAAAGCCAAGTTTTCATATATGACAAATATTGAGGATATTGTTTTTTGTTGTTTAAAAAAAAGAATCGAGGTCGCGTCGGATAGCGTCGAGGAGTCCTGCCCTGTAGGAGACCCACGGTTTGTAGCGCTTTTCCTTGGCCGTTTCGATGGACTGCAGAAAGTGACTGAGGTCGTAGTCGACCGTCACGCCGAACTTATCTTCCATCAGCTTGGCTATCTCCACCTGGTGATTGTCCACATGCTCGCCATATGCTTTCTGACGGGGCACGATGAGTAGCGGCTTCTGCATTCGCATGCAGGTGATGATGCTGTTCACGCCGGCATGAGTAACCACTACCTCGGCCTCGGACAGATGGTGCTCAAACTCAGCGACGGGCAACAGGGCATACGTTTCAAAGAGCGGCGTCACATAGTTGGTCTGCGACTGCATGACAATCTCCGACGGCAGGCAGATGCCCTGTTCCACCAGACCATTGAGCGCCTTGACAAGGCGTGAAAACGGGAACTTCTGCGTGCCGCAGATTACGAAGAGCTTAATACACTTGTCCATGATATTCTGCATGAGAATAAACATTTTTCATCTCGGGCCACTGCACGTAGAACCTGTCAGCAAACTTGTAGACCAGCTTGCCCGTGAACGAGGCGCTCGTGAGCTTGGCAAATGATTCCACATAGATTACTTTGATGCCAAGCCACTTGGCTAAGCGGCACGTGGGATAGACGGCACCGGCGCCAGTGGTGAGGACCACGGCGGGGCGCTCACGGAGCAGATAAACAAGCGACATCACGATGTTGTAGCCAAACTTGAAGCAAAAGGTGTAGTCGCGCCGCTCCTGCTGCATCAGGAAGTGATGACGGAAAGGCTTCACCACGCTCTCCGACGAGTAGTTCTTCTCTGTGACAATGTAAAAGTCGCGGCCTTCTATTGCAGGCAACAGCTGCATCAGTTCCATCAGATGCCCGCCACACGACGACAGCAGACAGACTTTCTTGTTTTTCATTTCCAATTGATATTGTTTTTATTCAAATGTGTTGTCTATACCCAGCACAGGACACCAGCGCCTGTATATCTCATCAACGGCATAGCGTTGCTTCACCTGCGCAGCCCGGGCAGCCAGTCGGCGACGCTCGTCGGCATCTTCCATCACACGGGCCAGCAGGCTGGCCATCGCATCGGCGTCGAAACCGGCTGGATTATAGTGGGCAATGAGGCCGTTGGACCCATGCTCGATGATGTCATAAACGGCACTATAGCTGCCATAAATCACAGGCACCACGCCAAAGCACATGGCTTCAGCCAACACCAGTGGAAATCCCTCGTATTCCGACGTCTGAATCAGCGCGGCGGCCGACTGATAGTAGGGTACGGGCTGCGAGAATCCATCAAAGAAAACGTTGGAAAGCCCCTGCCGAGCCACCCTCTGTTCCATAGCGTGCCGCTCAGGGCCATCGCCCACAAAGTGCAGCTGCCAGTCGGGAAAACGCCTGCAGAGCCGCTCCCACACGTCGACGACGCGGCCCACGCGCTTTTGGTTGTGGTCCATGCGCCCCATACATATCACCCATTTCTGTTTCAGCTCCTCATGATAGATGCACTGCTCTTCCGGCAGAGTGAGGGGATTGGTGATGGTGACGAGCTTCGACTCCTTGGGCAGATGACAGAACGAACAGAACTTCCCGACGAAGCTGGGCGAGAGCAGCACATAACAGTCGGACTGGGCGTAGACGTATCTCATGCTCCAGCGCGACAGCAGCTTCACCGCCCACAACTTGCATTTCAGCATCTGCGTGGTCCATGTGCTGGCAGCCTGTGCTGCCGCCATCAGCACATCCTGTATACGGGCATTGGTGTCGGGCGAGTTGTGATAGACTGAGATGTATCTCACTCCCAGCCCACGGCGCGCCAGCCGTGCTATGAGCGTCGGAGCGAAGGGTAGGCCCCACTGATTGATTATCACGTCGGTCTGCTCATCCAGCAGCACCTTGCGCAGTGCGCTCACATTGGCCTTAGTCACCCGTTTGTCGGTTCTGACGTAGAGTGCTGCCCCGTCGGGAATCCGGGTGCGCACCATCGGATGAGGTTCCTCGAGCGTGAAAAAGGCACATCTGTGACCGTGGGCCATGAAAGCACGGGCCAGCACGGTGCTGACCACCTCGATGCCTCCGAGCTCGAAGTTCTTCATGAGAAACAATATATTCATTGTCTTGTCTGCCTTTGCTGCTTGCTACACTTTGTTGATTCTGATTACTTTGGCGGGGTTGCCACCCACAACAGCCCCCGGCTCCACATCTTTCACCACGACGGAGCCCGGCGCAACGATAGCACCATCGCCTATAACGATAGAACCGATGATGGTGCTCGACGGCCCCACGTGCACATTGTCGCCAATAACAATGCAGTTGCCATGGGGGCCATCCACCTTGCCGCCCACCGCGATAGTCACATTGAACCGTAGACCGAAGTTGCGCCCTATCACGGCCACATCTTCCACCACTGACCCACGGCCGAAGTGGAATATCTGCAGTCCCGGGCCCACTTGCGTCACGTCTTTCAGCTCGCAGCCGTAGACCCACTCCGACAAGAACTTATAGAACAGGCGCCAAGGAGCGCCCACGATACGCCGCCAGCGACTGTGCGTCATCCAATGGCTGATACGGAAGCAGACCACAAAGAGAAGTGACTTGAGGTTGCCTCGGTTGGCGGATATGTCTTCTTTGTAAACTATCATGCGCTTTTGTGTAGTATTATTAGTTTTAGATTGTGCCACATACGCAGCAATGGCCACATGACGCGGCAACGCTTGACGGCGTCTGCCGCAAGTTTCATCCGGTAGAAAGGTGGGCGGAACGTGGTCTCAGCCACGGCCTTATAACCTCTCTGTGCTATGTCGCGATAGATATTCTTACGCTGGGGAGGCTCTGCGGTAGGCCTCACAATATTGGCATTGTACTTCACACAATCGGCCATGTTGACATGCTGCCACTCGCAGCTTATAGCAACCTCTTGCCACAGCTGTCGTCCTTTATCGGTGTTGGTCAGCACAAGCGACACACCATGGTATGGCGGCAAAAGACTCAGGCTCGCTGTCGGTTAAGTCGGCGGGGTTGGCTATGGGACACACTCGCTCGCAGGCATGGCAGTTGATACAAGCCGCCTTGTCGATGACAGGATAGGCAAAGCCTTCTTCGTCGGTCTGCATAGAGATGCACCGCTGGGGACACACGTGTTCACAGGCTGTGCAGCCGCAGCATGTTCGTTTATCTTTTGTTTGGAAATACATCTGGCATTTATAATTCGTCTGTATAGATTGACATGAGGCTGTTTGCGGTTTGTCCATCACGATAGTGTGTATCGTAATAAGATTCCTGAGCATCAATCATTTCACGAGAGGGCGATTGCAAAACTTTTATCAAAGCCCGCACCAGCCCTTCCACCGACCCGCTGGAGAACGTCAGCGCAATAGGAGCACGTGCCACGTGCTCCATGAAGTAAGGAATGTCAGACACTACCGTAGGACGGCGGAAATAGCATGACAGCGACAGCACGCCCGACTGCGTGGCACTGATATAGGGAAAAACGACACAGGCAGCCCCACGCATCAGCGCCGCCACCTCCTCGTCAGCGATATAGCGGTTGATGGTTATAATACCATTTTCATGGGCTGTTGCTGGCGGTTCGCCGGTGCCAGCTATTACCAACCGATAGTTATCACGCAGTTTGGCCGACATGCGAAAGGCCTCACACAGCAGGTCAACCCCCTTATACTTCTCTATTCTACCGAAAAAAAGTATATAATTAGTAATACCTTGCAGCTCAGGCGACTGAAGGATGCCAGTGCTGATACGCGGCGTCACCAGCGTGGGGAAGGAATGGAACCTGACAGACTTCGATGGATAGCGGGCCGACAAGTAGTCTTGTTGCGTGCGGCTGTTGGTTATCAAGTGAGGAGTGACATCGATGGCTCGGTAAAACTTCCGGTACAGTATTTCCTGTCGCAACATCTTGTACCAACTCTTTGCGGCATCGTGGGCTGCGGCATCGTGAACGGTCAGAAAAGTTTTGTACTGGCGCGTACACTCCTTGATGAGAGGCAAGTAGAGCGCATCGCCAGACAGGAAGTGAACCGTGTCGATGTGCTTCGTGCGGCATAGTCGACGCAGCGCATGCGTTACACAGCGCGGGGGTGCCACAAGCAAGCGCAGTTTGTGCAGCTTGCTGTTGGCATAGGTGATGATGGTGGTCTGACCACGGTTTGCATCGTCGATGTTGCGCTGATAATAACAGTCTACATCGTCTACCAGCAAGGCATAAGCCCGCACATGGCTGTCAGCTTCGCGACTTGCCGACAGCACCTCATTTACAATTTTTACTACGTAGGGACCCATGCCCGCATAAGAGGCTGTAGCTACCAAGAGCACCCCAGGCTGCGCGTTTATTTTTCCAGACTTCGTCATACGCTTAATTTGTGTAAATCATATTCGTGATGGCTTTCATATATTCAGTGCATGCCAGCCGGTCGGCATCGAGCATCTGACGAAGGGCCAGATGGGGCAGTTGTTTAAGATAGGGTTCCACATCGGCCCCCTTATGCCAGATGCGCCATGAGAGGCTGAGTCGGTTGAGCAGGCTCTCAATACGAGTGCCGAAGGCATAAGGCATGATGGTAGCGAAAGGACGCTCCATATTGACGGCAAAGGCTGTGCCATGGAATGAATTGGTGACCACGAACTGCGCCTGCCCCACCAGCGACACAAACTCTTCGGGACTGCGGAAGCGCAAAGTGCGGTCACACTCCTTGTAGCGTTTCAGGCCCGGGCTCAGACACCACACTTCCGCACCCAGCACATCGGCTGCCTGGCGTGCCACGCTGAACAACTCGGGATCCATAAAACTCATGGGATAGACGAGCACGTAGCGCTGCTCATAGGTGCGTCGGGGGAAGAGTGACAGCCACTCGTCTCTGTTGAGCAACAGCGTAGGATCAGGCAACAACGTGGGTACAGGCAGTCCCATCTGGGCTATCTGCTCTACAGCCGACTGCTCACGCACGGAGATGAGACTGTAATGCGACAAGGCAACTTTTATCTCATTCTTCTCATTATCATTCAACTCAGCCGTTCCGAAACTGGAGGCGAAGCTGAAACGACAGGCACCGTCTGGGAGGAAGGCAAGGAAAAAGGCCGGGTCTACACCACCATTGTAGAAGCTGTTCCATACCTGGTCGCTGCCCGTCAGATAGAAGTCGGCCTGGGGACAGTGGCCGGTGAGTTCCTGAAGGGAGTGATAGCTGCGCTCGGTGAGGCGCACATACCGGCGAATGAAGCTGTCGAACACACGCCGATTGAATAAGTCCATAGTGAGAAAGGTCGCCACGCGTTTCTTCCATGACAGCGACTTATCATTGAGCAACAGCCTCACACGATGTCGGCACTGCAAGCGGGCAGGGATGTAATCGATGGTCTGCAACTCAACGCCTTGCCGCTCCCATACTACTTGCGTGGCAAGCGTCTGAAGGGCTGAGCCGAAGTTGACAGGACGATGGATGGTAATACAAGCTGCTTTCATTAGTGGCGGGTGATGATGAAATAACGTATGACTTGAAGTTTTTCTTTCCACGAGAGGTACGGATTCAGGAGGCAGTCGCCGGAATAATAACTCCAGCGTTGCTGATAATGGTCGTAGTGACGCCAGAAACTGGTGCGGGCCGTCTTGTCGGGAATCCGCGGCAACATCTTGCGCCGCTTGATGGAGACGACATAGAAGAAATGAGCAAGCTCCTGCCGCCATTCCGGCCCGCCGAATGCCTGCAGCAGCTGATGGTAGATGCCGTAGATATTGAGCACACGCAGGTCGTAGGTGTTCATGATAGACCCTGTCCGAACGTAGTAGTTGTAGAGCGGCTTATGCAAATAGTGCACTGTGTCGGTCATCCGCGCATAGTAGGGCAGCAGGGCCACGTCTTCGTAGAAGCCCTTGGGAAAGCTGAAGCCCGATGCCTCATAGCTGTCGCGACGGAACACCTTGCCACAGGCAAAGTAATGAGCCTGATGAAGCAGCAAAGCACGCACATAGGTCTCTACAGAGAGTACATCGCTGTCAACATGCAGATTGGGCATTAACTGTTTGACAGCACCGTCAGTGGTATTGACGTCGAAGAGAACTATAGGCGGTTGCTTCCGCTCTGTTATCACCTGGGCCAGACTGGCCAAGCTGTCGGGCTCTATCCAGTCATCGCTGTCAATAAACCAGAGGTAGTCGCCCGTGGCATGGGCCACGCCTGTGTTGCGCGCACCACCCAAGCCTTTGTTTTCTTGAGTGATCACCCTCATTGCTGGATACTGAGCAGCCAGCTGCCGCAGCACCTCAGGGGAACTGTCGGTTGAGCCGTCGTCGACGCATATCACTTCAAAATCAGCATAGGTCTGGGCAAAGAGCGAATGTACGCAGCGTGCCACATATCGCTCCACGTTATATACCGGAACGATTAATGAGAATTTCACGTTTTCCATCGTGTGACTTATTGTTGATGATGGCGCGCATTGCCAGGCCTACAAACGGCAGGGCATACTGCCATCTGCCGAAGGCTCCTGTAATAAACGCCACAATGAGAAACTGTATTAAGATAGTAAGGCCCCAGAGGGCATAGGCAGGATGACGCCGCAAGGACAGGAGAAAATAGGACAGCAGACAAAGCAGCAGCAGGCCGATGCAGACCATCTGCACTAAGCCCGCCTCTATCAGCAGCACGAACAGGTAGCTCTCGGCCCCAAGCAGACCCTGCTTCTGTATGAGACTCTCGTCGGGCTTAAGCACCTCGTTGAAATAGCTGAAACCATTGCCCCAGACAGGATTCTGACGATACAGATAAAGACTGATTTCCAACTGGCGCTCACGCATGTTGCGATTGCTGCCGTCGGTCTTTCCACCATCGGCTGACGTGAAGACCTCGGCCACCGACGAGAGTTTCTCGCGTGTGGCGGGTATGGCCAAAGCCAGACCGAGGGCCACAACCAGCAAAAAGCAGTAGCGCATGATGAGCTGCACGTTGCGCTGCAACAGCACGTAGATGGTGACGGCCACTGCCAGTGCTATGAGCGACGAGCGAGACCCTGAGAACACCACGCCACACAAGAGCAGCAGTAGCGTGACTACGGCCAGTGGGCGCTGCAACAACCGATCCTTGTTTAAGATAAGTATCGACGTGAACAACGTAGAAGAGTAGAAGCCATAGAGGTGAGGATCGAAGAGAAACGACGTCAGACGCGTGCGGGACAAGGAGCGGAGCGGAGTGAAATCCGACTCTGCACCATACACCCTGTCGATGAACTGGCCGAAGAAGTCGTTGCCGATAACTCCCGACAGCAGCCCATAGGTTGAGATGACGATGCCGACGGCTATCAGCATAATGTTAAGCAACCGAAGCTGGCGGTTGCTGTAGAGCGAGAGATAGCCCACCACCAACATGAGAAACGTGTCGACGAAGGCCATGCATGCCTTCCAGACGGCACCGGCGGCAGCCACACGGTGGTCCATGACGGCCGTCATCAAGTGGGCACCCAGCACCAGCAGCAGGGCCCACAGGCAGGGTAACCGCCGCATCTGCTCCACGAAAGAGCCTGTGCGCAGCATGGCCGACACTATCACCGCCAGACAGAACAGACGGTAAGACGGCAGAAACGGCGCCGGGATGCTGACAAGGTAGGGCACGAACGTGATGGCAATGATAAAAACCATCAGCCGCCGCATGCCCGAATACCACAGCATCAGCGAAGCAAGCACCAGCAGCAGTGCCATGAAGATATACTGCACCATTATATATAATAAATATGTACGTGCGAAAGAGCCGGTTCCCAACGAAAGCCCTTTCTGCTCAATCAGCAAAAGCGGATATACTCCGGCTCCACCTCGACACCTACAGCCAGCAACCCGTGCAGCTCAACCAGCAGGCGCTTCCGCTTCGACCCGCGATGGGTGATGAGGTAGCCCTCGCAGCCATTGAGCGGACCGCCCACAATGTGAATTTTCCTTCCATACATGGCAGGAGTTATTTCATCTGGCTGATAATAGACGGGCGACAGCGATGCGCGTATTACTTGGATAAAACGCTCCATCTCTCGGGCAGGCACCGTCATAGGGTTGCGAAACGACTGGCCGCGCCCATAGCGATACTGCAACGTAGGTATGCGCTCCACATACCTATCGAGCTTGCTGCGCACCTCTTTCACAAACAGTAGATCCTGTATGACTGGCACTACCTCGCGAATACGCTTACCACATTTCACGACCAAACGCCACCTACATGGTGTAAACACTTCTAATCCAGCTTCTTCCAGCTGCTTGTAAGCCGGAAGCTTTGCGTTAGCGCGCTTCAAGTCGCGCATAACATACCACTCCGCTATCTCTTCATCTAATGGAGCCATAAGTCAAATTTTAGCAATACAGTCAAGATAAAATCTTACAATCCTGCTTGATTTGCAAAGTCCTTGAGAATCAAGCAGTTATAGAATAGTCTTCGTAATAATATAGTTTCACTATAAGTTAAGTTCAGCCTCGTTATGAAATATTGTAGGCACCGCGAATACAATATAAAGATTCATTAAGTAATTGTATATATTACTGCATAGTGCCATCGTTAATTTTTGCAAAGATACGAATTATTTTTTATATATCATTATTTTTGTCGATATTTTTCATTTCTTTACGAAAAATAATCTGTTTTTCCCCTCAGTTTAATTAACAATTACTCCCCATGTCAACGGAATTTAAAGCATAGGAAATCAGTTTTTTGCCAGCCAAATATATAATTTTCAAGAACCATTTTGTATCTTTGCAGTCAATTAATGCATTCAGACAAACCAAGTATTTATATGATTCAGGAATTTATCATACAACCAAGTGCTTTCCCATTTGAAGAGCAACAGCCATGGTCTGTTGTCAGCCATCTCTGCCCAACCATCGACAGACTCATTGAGAAACTTGACAATGACTACAACATCGCTGACGGCGTGGCCATACACAAGACTGCCGTCATCGGCCACAACGTCACCATCAAAGCTCCGGCCATCATCTCGGCCGGCTGCTTCGTAGGCTCCAACTCCTACCTGCGCGGCGGTGTGTTTCTGGCTCCGGGCGCCAAAATCGGCATCAGCTGCGAAGTGAAGACCTCGGTGGTGCTCGAAGGCAGCGCCGTGGCACACTTCAACTTCATCGGCGACAGCATCATCGGCCACGACGTGAACATCGAGGCGGGGGCTATACTCGCCAACCACTATAATGAGCGCAGCGACGACACGGTCTACGTGTGGCATGGCGGACAGCGCCTCTGCACGCATCTGAGTAAATCCGGCTCCCTCGTAGGCGATGGCTGCCGAATCGGTGCCAACGCCGTGCTATCGCCGGGCACGCTGCTCAAGCCCAACACCATCGTAGGGCGCCTGCAACTCGTAGAACAAGACTCCGCCGTAAGCCATGCTGCATCTTAACAAAGTACACCACATCGCCATCATCTGCTCCGACTATCAGAAGAGCCTCTACTTCTACACCCGCATACTCGGCCTGCGCGTGCTCGCCGAGCATTATCGCGCCGGGCGACAGTCGTATAAGGCCGATCTTGCCCTGGACGAAGAGTATGTGATAGAGCTTTTCTCGTTTCCTTCTCCACCGCCGCGGCCCACGCATCCCGAAGCAGCAGGTCTGCGCCATCTGGCTTTCGGGGTGAGCAGCATAGCCGAGGCCGCACGGGAGCTCGAGGCCCTCGGCATTTCACATGAGGACATCAGGACAGACGAATACACCGGCAGACAGTTTTTCTTCTTTCAAGACCCCGACGGTCTTCCCATCGAGCTGTATGAAGAGAAAGAATAATTCTATGTTCGTGTAGTTTTTCATACCGTCCCTGCGTCAAATGAGCAGAAACTTTCATCCGACTGGCACGACAATGACAAAAAATTTTCCACTGCCTTCTATGGCGGCATCTATGGCGGCATCCTCAGAGCCGTCACAAGCCTGAGAGTCCATCTCAAGACACAGCGCCACTATCAGGACATCACCGACCCGATAGAGGAACTGACGGAATAGCCGCTGCCATTGCCCCACAACCTTTCGTGGACAGTCATCGGCCTTGCACCGATGCTGTCCACGTTTTTTCGTTTTACACGCCGCTTTGGGGTGTCTGCCCCAAAACTTTGGTGTGAAATTCCGGTCAGAATACACCTCCGAAGAGGGCATAGGCGCCCTACTCGGGCAGCAGCACCACGGTGACGCTGCGGGCAGCCTGGGCACCCATGACGAGCACCTGAGCGATGTCGGCCGTCTTCGAAGGGCCACTGATGAAGGTGCCGTAGCCATCGTAGGTGCCGTCGAAGTCTATGCGCCGGTAAGCCTCGTGCATATTATTGACTATCTGCGACTTGGGCAGCAGTATGACGAGGTTCTCGGAGATAAAGCACACGGCCTTCTCTTTCATCGTCTGCGGAATCCAGATGCAGCCATTCTCAGCCACACCGAACTGACCACGGATGATGCCCACGTCGGTGCCGTTGAGGGCCTGTGCCGACTCTGCGGTGTCGGGATTGCGGGTGGCGATGGTCACCTCGGGCAGGTTGGAGGCTATCTCCTTGGCATCAGGATAGAGCTCGCGCACCAGCTCGTTGATATCGCGGCCGGCCAGCTCCACGACCTTGCCGCCTACGCTCTGGCTCATGCTGACAAACTGTGCCAGCGGGTCGGCATAGGTGATGGCACGAATGTCACTCAGGTCGGGCATGTCGTACTTCTCGCGCACGTTGGCCCTGATTCTTTTCAGTATATCTTCTTTGTTAGACATTGCTTTCTTCGTTGTTATTTTGCATTATTCGTTATGACGTTTTTTCGCTGTGACGCCATATCTTCTATTTCTTCTCAATGTCCTTGATGACGCTGTGGAACGGTTTCTTGGGGAATTTCATCATCTCGTGGCCCTCAGCCCAGGGATTCAGGCCACAGTTCATGATGAAAGACGGCACTATGTTAGCCAGGGGCGACACGGCAGTAGCCATCTTGTAGACGGCCGACGACCCGTAGAGTATACCCATGCCACGACAGATAAGTTTCTTCTCGGGGTTGGCGGTGCCAAAGGAGTCGAGTTTCTGGCGCCACTTATATATCTGGTCGCCCAGGTCAATCTTCACCGGGCAGACGGTCTGGCAGCTCAGGCAGAGCGTGCAGGCTGAGACATTGCCCGAGTGCTGCTTCACATCGCGCAGCATACCCAGGTTGATGCCTACAGGGCCGGGTATGAAGTAGCTGTAGGAGTAGCCGCCCGAACGGCGATAGACGGGGCAGGTGTTCATGCACGAGCCGCAGCGTATGCACTTCAGCACCTCCCAGTGATCGGGGTCGGCAATCCACTCCGAACGGCCGTTGTCCACGAGGATAATGTGCATCGGCTCAGCCGTGGGGCGGGCCTTGCGGAAGTGCGAGGTATAGGTGGTAGTGGGCTGGCCAGTGCCGGCACGGCAGAGCATGCGCTGGAATACGGCCAGACTCTCATAGTCGGGTATGACCTTCTCCAGCCCGATGGCTGCGATGTGCAGCTTGGGGCACGAGGTCGACATGTCGGCATTGCCTTCGTTGGTGCATACCACAATGTCGCCCGTGGCCGCAATGCCGAAGTTGGCGCCGGTCATGCCGGCATCGGCAGTGAGAAACTCGTTGCGCAGCGAGAGGCGCGCCATATATGTAAGATAGGTAGGATCGTGGTTGCCCTTCTCCGTGCCGAGCTTCTCCTCGAAGAGCTCGCCCACGTCGTCGTGGTTCAGGTGGATGGCAGGCATAACGATGTGCGAGGGTTTCTGCCCCTTCAGCTGGATGATGCGCTCGCCGAGGTCGGTCTCCACTATCTCAATGCCGCGCTCCTCGAGGTAAGGGTTCATCTCGCACTCTTCGGTGAGCATCGACTTCGACTTCACCATCTTTTTCACGCCGTGGTCTTTCAAGATTCCATATACAATCTCGTTGAACTCCTGTGCGTCCTTGGCCCAGTGTACGATGCAGCCGTTCTTCTCAGCATTAGCCGAGAACTGCTCCAGATACTCATCGAGGTGGGTGATGGTATGACGCTTGATGGCCGATGCCTTCTCGCGCAGCTGCTCCCACTCGTCGAGCCCCTGCGCCATGTTGTCGCGCTTCGAGCGCACACTCCAGAAGGTGTTGTCGTGCCATTTGGCATATTGCTGGTTCTTCAGGAACTCTTTTGCTGCTGTTCTATGCTGTTTCATAATCCGCTTGCTAATATTTCAACTACGTGTTTGAACTCAATCTTCAAGCCCTGCTTTTGGGCCACACCGGCCATGTGCATCAGACACGAGCAGTCGGGCCCCGTGACGTACCGGGCACCCGTCTGTATGTGGCGCTCTACCTTGTCGCGCCCCATCTGAGCCGACACTGCGGTCTCCTCGATGGCAAACATGCCACCGAAACCGCAACACTCGTCAGGACGCTCGGGCTCTACCACCTCGATGCCGTCGACCAGGCTGAGCAGGTCTTTAATCTTATTGAACGGAGCCACATGCATCTCAGAAGGCGAGGAGAGCCCCAGCTCGCGCACACCGTGGCACGAGTTGTGGAGGCTCACCTTGTGGGGGAAGCGGCCTAAAGGCTGGCTGACCTTGACAACATCGTGGAGGAACTCGACGACGTCCATAATCTTTCCGGCCGTGAGGCACTCGTGACGCCCCTTGAGCAGGCGCGGATAGTTGAGCTTCACAAAGGCCGTGCAGCTCACCGACGGTGCCACCACATAGTCGAACTGCGCAAACTTGTCTTCAAATTTCTCTGCCAGAGGCACCGCCTGCGACTCAAAGCCAGCGTTGGCCATGGGCTGGCCGCAGCAGGTCTGCCCCATCGGATATGTCACGTCGAGCCCCAGATGCTTGAGCAGCTTATAGGTAGCCACGCCCACTTCAGGAAAGACGGCGTCTACATAGCATGGAATAAAAAGTCCTATCTTCATACGATTGACGATTTGACAATTAGAAGGTTAGTATTTGTCTTGTAACGATTTTAGCGCAAAAGTAATAAAAATTCTTATATTTCCGCAAGAAATACACGTTATTCCTTACATTTTTATGATTTATTTAGATTAAAAGCATCGAGTTCTCAAAAATATTCCGTACTTTTGCAGTTACTTTTTTTACTGACAACCCTAAAAACATCTACCCAATTATGACTGTAATCATCGCAATCATTCCCATCGTGCTGCTCTTCGTACTGATGCTCGGTCTGAAGATGCCGGGCCACAAGAGTGCGCTCATCTCACTTATCGTAACTGCCCTGCTGGCCCTCTTCGCCACCCCTGCGCTCCACATGATTCCCGACAACCTGAGCGATACATCGGTATACGGCATCGTGGGATGGGCTTTCGTCGAGGGGGTGCTGAAGGCTGTCTTCCCCATCCTTATTATTATATTGATGGCTATCTACAGCTACAATATACTGGTGGAGTCGAAACAGATAGAGGTCATCAAGCAGCAGTTCACGTCGTTCACCGACGACCGTGGGGTGCTGGTGCTGATGCTCGTGTGGGGTTTCGGCGGACTGCTTGAAGGCATGGCCGGCTTTGGCACGGCTGTGGCCATCCCCGCCGCCATCCTCATCGGACTGGGCTTCAAGCCTATGTTCTCAGCCCTGGTGGCACTGATAGGCAACACGGTAGCCACGGGCTTCGGCGCCGTGGGCGTGCCGGTGACAACGCTGTGCAACGAGGTGGCCCCCGGCGGTGCGGCCTCGCCCGAGGTGATTCGCGAGATTTCGGCCTTCGCCGTGCTGCAGCTGTCGCCGCTGTTTGTCCTGCTGCCGTTCATCATCCTCTGGCTGACCGACAAGAAGGCATGGAAGAAGAACATCACGCTGGCACTGTGGACGGGCCTCATCTCTGTGGCAGTGCAGTATCTGTGCGCCCGCTACTTGGGTGCTGAGACGCCCGCCATCCTCGGCAGCGTGGCAGCCATCGTGGCCATCATCATTTACACCAAGCTCTTTGTGCCGCGCAAGGCGAAGATGGAGAACGCCAAGAGCTACACAATGGCTGAGACCTTCCGCGCCTGGAGCGTCTACCTCTTTATATTGGTGTTCATTCTCGTCTCGGGTGCCTTATGCCCGCCAGTGAATCAGTTTCTGAAGAGCCACCTGGTGACGGCAGTACCGCTGCCCGTCATCGGCACCACATTTAAGTTCGGCTGGATTAGCAACGCCGGACTGATGCTCTTCCTCGGTGCCACCATTGGCGGACTGATACAGGGCCTGTCGCTGAAGCGACTCATGGTGGTGTTGGCCCGCACGGTGGTCAACCTGCGCAACACCGTCATCACCATCATCTCGCTCATCGCCCTCGCGTCAATCATGAACTATTCGGGCATGATTGCTGCCATCGCATCGGGGCTGGTGGCCATCACGGGGTCGTTCTATCCGTTCTTTGCCCCGCTCATCGGTGCCATCGGCACATTCGTGACGGGCAGCGATACATCGTCGAACATCCTCTTTGCCAAGCTGCAGGCCAACGTGGCCGGCCAACTGGGCTATGCCCCCGGCAGCGAAACCAACTGGTTGGTGGCTGCCAACACGACGGGCGCCACGGGCGGCAAGATGATCTCACCGCAGTCTATTGCCATTGCCACGGCGGCCTGCGACATGCAGGGTAAGGACGGCGAGATACTGCGCTCTGCCCTACCCTATGCCCTCATCTATATCGTCATCGGCGGACTGATGGTCTTCTTCGCCGTGTAGCACACCTGCCGACAGCGCCGTCAGAGGCGCGACTTTATCTCAAGATACTTATTGATGACACCCACGGAGAGATGGCGGGGCGACGTGAGCAGCGACTGTATGCCATACTGCCGCAACGTGCGCACCACCAGGTGCTGCTCGTGGAGAAAGCCCTCAGTCACGACATGCTGATAGTAGTCTTCCGTGGTGCGGGGCTTCGTGGAAAGTTTCTGCCGCAGTTCATCGTCTTCGAAGAATACCACGAGCAGCCGATGGCGCTGGCCTATCTGTCGCAGGTAGCCCAGTTGGCGGCGCAGGGCCGTCATCGACGGGAACGACGTGAAGAGCACAAGCAACGAACGGTGACTGACGTGGCGCGTGATGCCCGTCAGGAGCGCGGAGAAGTCAGATTCACGGAAGTCGGTCTGCTCAGCGTAGAGCATTTCCTGCATCGTGTGCATACTCCCGCCCTGCCGCGAGGCTGGCAAGAAGGTGTCAAAGTGGTCGCTGAAGGTGATGAGTCCGGCACGGTCCTGCTTGTTGACAGCCACAAACGAGAGCACAAGCGAGGCATTGATGGCATAGTCGAGCAATGTCATAGACTGCTGCGGCTCGGCTGTGGCCGATGCTGCAGCACGCGCTGCGCCGTCGGTTGTAAAGGACTGCTGCATCATACGCCCCTTGTCGATGATACTATAGACCTGCTGCGAGCGTTCCTCCTGGTAGACGTTGACCATGAGCTCATGCCTGCGGGCGGTGGCTCGCCAGTTGATGACGCGGTAGTCATCGCCCTGAACGTAGTTTTTTATCTGCTCGAAGTCGGTGTTATGCCCTATGCGACGTATGCGCTTGATGCCCATCTCAGTGAGCTGACTGCTCATGGCCAGCAGCTCATACTGCCGCAACATGAGATAAGAAGGATAGACTTTCACGTCGCGCGGCATGCCGCAGGTGAAGCGGCGCTCCACGAGACCCAGGCTGGTAGCAGTGAACACGCGGATGAAGCCGAAGCCATAGACGCCCCGCTTCGTCGGCGTCAGCGCATAGCGCACATAGGCGTCAGCCTGCTTTCCGAGCCGTACAGCAAAGCTGACGTCGCGCCGCTGGAAGACAAAAGGAATCTCATCGACCACCTGCAGGCTGACTGCAAAAGGATAGGTACTCTCCAAATGGATGCGCACGGGGTTCTCGTCGCCATTGGAGAAGCGGTCGCTCATCAGCCGCTCGGCCACGATGCCTCTGCGACTCCAAAGCAAGGCCGTATCAGCACAGGCAGCAAGAAGAAGCATGACGAACATCAGCCTACCGATGGTGTAGAGCGCGGGTACGGCCGCCCCTGCGGCAATCACCAAGATTGTCGCCACCATCAGCAGGTAGAATCGTCGCCTCAGATAAAGCATAACAATTGATTTAACGAACAACGTGACATGCTCATCGAATGACTATTTAGGCACCTCAACCTTTTCCATCAGACGCTGCACGGCCTTCAAGGGCGTGACGCCCTCCATCTCCGCCTCGGCAGTGAGGATGAGACGATGCTGCAGCACACTGGGAGCCACACGACGGACATCATCGGGGGCTACAAAATCGCGCCCCTGCAACAGGGCGAAGGCCTTCGATGCCTGCAGCAGGGCCACCGACGCACGCGGCGAGGCTCCGAGGAACACCGCCTTCGACTGGCGCGTTTGCTGCACGACGGCAGCGATGTAGCGCATCATGGCCTCATCGACGAAGACGTCGTCCAGCCGCTGGCGCAGCTCCGTCAGCTCATTCTTCGTCAGAATAGGACTGATGCCGTCGAGCGACGTGAGGCGCTGGTTCTGATGATGGCGCCGCAAGATTTCCACTTCCTCGTCGAGCGAAGGATAGCCCACAGTAATCTTCATCATGAAGCGGTCGGTCTGGGCCTCGGGCAACTTGTAGGTGCCCTCCTGTTCCACGGGGTTCTGCGTGGCCAGGATGGTGTAGAAGTCGCCCATCTGGTGAGTCATGCCGTCGACGGTCACCTGCCGTTCCTCCATCACCTCGAAGAGGGCGGCCTGCGTCTTGGCCGGAGCGCGGTTAATCTCGTCGACAAGCACGATGTCAGCAAAGACCGGACCGCGATGGAAGTCGAAGTCCTGTGTCTTCATATTAAACACGTTCGTGCCCAGCACGTCACTTGGCATGAGGTCGGGCGTGAACTGCACACGACTGTAGCGCGCGTCGATGAGCTTTGCCAGCAGGCGGGCCAGCAGCGTCTTTGCCACGCCGGGCACGCCCTCAATGAGCACATGACCGTTGGCAATAACAGCTGTGAGCAGCAGGTCGACGGTGTCGCGCTGCCCCACCACCACCTGGGCTATCTGCTCCCTGAGCTGTTCTATCTTCTCAGCAAACTGAGTCAAATCGGTTCTCTGATCCATATCTGTATATTTTTTATTTTCACAAACTCAACTTTCGGGAGATGCTTCAAGTTTTAGTTTTCAAAGCCTTGCCAAGCTCCCCAACGCTGCGTCTTATATCTTTATTCTTCTATTTTCTCCACTATCTCATTCAGATTATCAATGTGCACCTTCATTTCCTCTGGCAGGACGACACGGCGCCCGGTGGTGGCCTCGCGAGCATTGGATATGCGCAGGCGCACCTCGTCGGCGGTGAGGCCCGTGAGGCGGGCCAGCAGTGCCCAGCGGTCGGGCGGCAGACGGTCCTCGAGGATGTCGATACCCGTGAGTCGCCGCACCTCCTCAGCGGTGTAGCTCAGTTTCCGTTCCACCAGCCCGCGGTGGTCGCCCTGCTGGAAGAAGAGCGTGCCTACATGTTCCACAAACTCCAGATTGCCGTTGCGGGGCGGTCGGACGACAGGGATGACGCGCTGCCTACGCCGTGCTGTGAACAGCATGAACAACAGGACTGTGAGCATAGCAAGATAGAGCGCCCAGCGCAGCGGCGGCCGCTGCAAGAAGACATAGAAAGGCGACTGCTCCGTCTGTGCCGTGGAGCGCACATAGGCTTCTGTGCGCACAACAGGCATCTGACCCAGGCGATTCATGAGCCGGCGGATAATCGTTTCCGACGACTCATGGAGTATGCCATAGTTGGTGAATAGCAAGGGGGCCGTCATCATGATAATCTCACCCTTACCCATGGGGAAGGCCATGGCATAGTATCCACCAGAATAGACAAAAGTTGAACTGTCAGTCACCACCTCATACGCAGTCTCGCCGGTTGCAGCCTCACATCTCTGCAGCAGTGGCACATAGCAGGCTTCCTTTTGGGGCTCGATGGTGCCCCCAAGCATTTCGTCGACTATCGGCAGGCGCAGCGAATCGGCCCTTGGCGAACCGTCGGACAGAGGTTCCACCCAGCAGAGCGTGTCGTACCGAAGGGCATTGTGCGTGAGAAAATATGGGTTGAAATAATTTTTATAACGTGGATACACGTGGAGTGTGTCGGCCAGCAAGCCGCTCAGCTCAGAGGTGAGCAGCAGCACATGGCCCTGCTCGGCCAGCTGAATGGCCAGACGGACATCAGCCTCAGAAAGCCCCTCCTCCGTGAGCACGACGAGGGCATGAGGCGAAGCCATGAAGAGGCTGTCGCGCTTCAGCTGCAGCAGCGTCAGTCGACTGACGGTGTAGCCCCCGGGCATGGAGGCGGCCATGACGCTGTCAAGCAGCTGACAGCCGAAGGGCTGCTCGTCGCTGTGGGCGAACGTGGGCTTCCACACGTAGTGGCGCGGCATGCGCATCTGAATGACGAAGAAGAAGGCCAGCAGTGCCAGGATGCCGACAATGAATTTCCTGTTCATAAGGCGGCACCTCCTTCTTCCTTCTGCTGCACGACGAGCGCCTGCAGCCGCTGCATCTCGTGGAAGAGCTGCTCATCGGCCCCGAAATTGCCATAGCGCACACGGACGAAATGGCGCGTCAGGGCCGCGAAGGGCTCGCTGCCGACCTCGACGACGTATTGCGCCGGAGTCTTCGACGGCTGCCAGTCGATGCGACTGCCATCGCTCAGCTGCTTCAGCGTGTGCAGATAGACCAGGCGCACGGCCTGCCGCCAGTTGCCCTCGGCCACCATCTGCGCCGTGTCGGCTGCGAAGTCGATGCCGTAGATAGTGTCTTCCTCCAATTCATAGTTAAGCGCCCCTGTCTCTCCCATGCCCCCGATGACGGCATGGCGTCGGCGTATCACCAGCCAGACAACGACCAAAAGGAACAACACGCCCAAGCAGACAAGAACGAACTCGGTGGCCTTGCTGTCGACTATCATGCCGAGCTGTTCGCGGAACCAGTCGCTGATGCAGCCTGAGAGCCATTCCAGCAGATTCTGGCTGCCGCCCGCGAGTTCGCGGTCGTAGTCGTAGCGGGGGTCATTGCGCCAGGCATTGATTAGCGCAGTGTCGAGTTGAAGAGTGTCGGTGGGCAAGGTTATTTTCGTTTTTTTAGGGCGAGATGGCAATAACGCGTCATTACGTCATCACATTATTACCTTGAAATTTTGTTATCACATTACTTCATATCTCAGAAAGCATCGAGCTCGTCGAACTTCTCAATCTTCTGCGAGACGCCCACACCGTCTACTTTGTCGGCGGCATGGCCATACTGCACGGTCAGGGCCACTAGCATCAGCACCGACGACATCAGATAGCCCAACACCATCCATACACACAGCAGATACTGCAGGAACGAGAAACCTGCCGTCCCCATAAACCCCGTGGTATCGCCCTCAAGCATGAACAGCGCCTTGGCTAACACCATGATATACCAAGGCATGAAGGTGATGGTCTGCAGCGCACTGCCCAGCAGGCTCATGACAAACGAGACGGCAAAGATGCCGCCCCAGGTGGCGAACCCCAGATGGAACGCTTTCGTGATGGCCTGCACCACGATGAGGTCGTCTTCAAGCATATAGATGGGTACCAGCAGCGACAGCGGCAGGGCAACGGCTATAATGACTATATAGAACACCATCAGCCCCACCGCACCCAAGGCGGGATGGAGGGAGCCTGCTGCAAAGATGAGCAGCATGGCCAGCAGAACGACCAGCACGCCAAACACAACAGCAGCCACCATCAGACGGGCAGAACGCTTCAGGCAGTACATCAGCTCGGGACGCAGTTCTGTCCACGCAAGCTGCAGCAACCGCTGCTCACGTGACTGATAGAGGCGCACCATGCTGAAGACGAGCGACACCAGCAGCATGCCAGCCACGACACTGAGCACCACGGCGCCGAGGCTCATGCCCCCGAAACGCGCCAGCATTGCCGAGTCGTAGACACCAATGTCATCGACGTCTTCTATATTACCCAAGAGCGACATATACCCCGTGAAGAAGTTGTCGTAGAAGAATGCCAGCACGATGCTCAGAGGCAGCATGAGGTAGACGAAATACTTCAGCAGCGGGCGCCATGACTCGCGGATGAAGGCGAACGTGTCGGATATTTTATCGCCGAACGTCCGCGTGCGATAGAGTTCAATCTTTGGTCTGAGGAAATCCACAATCATTTTTTTTATTTTAGTTTAACTTTTGAGTTTTTCTGTATTTCTTCGCCGAGGCAGCAACACATAATAATAAATGACAAAGCAGAGCGAGCAGCCGATGATAAAGAGACGCAACGCATCGGGCCACTCAGTGTGGCGCGTCATGAAACTCTCGATAAATCCCGCCACGCAGAAGATGGGCACTGTGCCCACGACAATCTTCAGTCCGCGACGCGCGCCAAGCCGGAACGACTGCATGCGCGAATAAGTGCCGGGGAAGAGCCAGCCATTGCCCATGCTGAGCCCCGCCGCACCAGCCACGATGATGGCCGATATCTCAAGCGTGCCGTGCAGCCATACGGCCAGCATCGACTCGCCTAAGACGCCCTGCTGGAGGAAGAACGTCTGGAAGGAGCCCAGCATGATGCCGTTCTGCAGCAGGTAGAAGCCTGTGCCGAGCGACGTCAGCAGCCCCATGGCGAAGATGATGAACGCCACGTAGATGTTGTTCATCGTGATGGCAAAGAACATCTGGCTCTCTGGTCCGTTTCCATAGACGCCCATGGGCTTGCCGCGCTCAATGTTCTCCAGCGTCATATCAACATAGCCGTTGCCCATGATGAGGCGGCAGAAGTCGGGGTCGAGCCACTGCGACACGACGCCGATGGCGACACTGCCCACGAAGATGAGCAGCGACCACAGCAGCAGCCGTCGCCCCTCCCACATCGTCTGCGGCACCTCCTGGGTCCAGAAGGTGAGCAGCCGCGACCAGCGCTCGCGCCGGTTGGGATAGACGGCCTGATGGAAAGCAGAGGCAAGATTGTTCAGATAGAGCGTGATGCGCGACCGCGGAAAGTGGGTCTGCGCGAAGCTCAGGTCGCTGGTCACGTCGATATAGGCATCGGCAACATCGGCCGGGGAGACCGTCTGCGAGGCCTCCACCACCGCCTCATAGCCGCGCCACTTGTCGATGTTCTGCCGTATGAATGTCACTTCCTTCAACGCTGTCAGTTGAACGATGCAAAGGTAAACATTTATTTTTATTCCTGCAACGAAACAAAGAAAAAAAACATATGCTTTCGTGGAAATTCCATTGAACGATGAGAATAAATTTTGGCCGAAATCCACTCAATTCTGGCCGGAATTCGCTCAATTTTGGCCGGAATTCTTTCCTACAAATATGCTTTCAGACTGCCACTGCCCTACATCGTACTGCTAAATCAGGGACGCTGCAGAAACGTTATCGGATGTAAAAGTAATGAAAAGAAAATAAAATGACAGACTGCAGGAACGGCAAACCAAATATAATGTTATAAATTTGCATAGCAATAAAAAAAAGAAGATGCCTGGAATAATGACCGGACAATACGTCCACATAGAGCAACCCGTGGCCAGCGTTGGCGACCGCATGGTAGCGCAGATAGTAGACTGGCTGGTGCTCCTCAGCTACTCGGCGTTCTACTTTTCTGTCATCGCCACATTTTTATATGACAACTTCATGGCCCTAATGGTCGTCTTGCTGCTGCCCATCTTGCTCTACACGCCTGTCTGCGAGATGTTCTTCCACGGGCGGACACTGGGCAAGATGTTTCGGAAAATCCGCGTGGTGATGGCCGACGGCTCGCAACCCTCGCTGGGCAGCTACCTGCTGCGCTGGCTGCTGTGGATTGCTGACGGCCCCACACTGAGCTTTCTGGGACTGCTCGTCATGGTGGTAAACAAGAACAACCAGCGGCTGGGCGACATGGCTGCCGGCACCGTGGTTATCAAGCAGCAGGACTACCGGCTGGTGAGGGTGAGCCTCGACGACTACGACTACCTGAGCCACGACTACACGCCGCGCTATGCTGCCGCTGCCGACCTCTCGATGGAGCAGATAGAACTGATAAGACGCACGCTCGGCCAGGCCGACGCCGACGCTGCCACACGTACCGCCCTGCTGGCCGACAAGGTGAGCCAGCGGCTGGGCCTCACGCCGCGTGAGTCGTCGCCTGCCCTCTTCCTGCAGCGCATCGTGAGTGACTACCAGTATTATGCACTGGAAGAACTGCCCGGATGAAATTGTCTGACGCATTTTTTTTGCAGAAAACATCCTTTTGTCAGAAAAAAAACAGTATCTTTGCTGCACTAATACAATTAAGAGAAGGAGAACATGAAAGGCAAGAAATACAGGCGGACAGCCATGCTGGCGCTGATGGCCATCCTCATCATGCAGGTATTCTGGATGGTCAACACGCTGATACTCTATCAAGAACAGGGCACTATTCCGCCGCAGGAGCTGCTGCTGACGTTCTTCGACGACAACTGGCTGCTCATTCTGTCGACCATTCTCACTAACGTGGCCGTGGTCATCGGCATCACCGAACACCTGCGCCACATGGAGCAGAACGAGCAGATGAACCAGATACGCAGCGACTTCACTTCGGCCATGATACACGACATGAAGTCGCCCCTCTCGTCAATCATCATGGGCGTAAGGGCTCTGCAAAGCGGCAAGCTCGACGCCAAGCCCGAGATAAAGGCACGCTACTTCCGCATCGTGGAGGAAGAGGCAGGCCACCTGCTGGCACTCACCAACCGCATGCTCACCATCGCCAAGCTGGAGGACGAACGGCTGATGCTGGCCAAGACGTCGGTGGAGCTGGAGCCTATGCTGCAAGACATCTTCGAAAAGTATGGCGCCAAGGTGCAAAAACCCATGCACACCGAGCTGCATCTGCAAGTGACCCGTGTGTGGGCCGATGCCGAATATCTGAAAGAGACACTCATCAACCTGACTGACAACGCCGTGAAATACTCGCGGGACGACATACGCATCAGCGTGACATCGCGCCAGGAGGGCCACTTTGTGGTGGTCAGCGTGCGCGATGAAGGCATCGGCATTGCACGCGAAGAGCTGCCCACCATCTTCAACAAGTTTGAGCGGGCCGCCATCTTCAAGAACAAGACTACCCCCCACGTGGCAGGCTTCGGCCTGGGCCTGAACTATGTATACCATGTGATGCAGACGCACGGCGGAAGTGTGAAAGCCTCAAGCCAGAAGGGGCGGTACACGCAGATTGACCTCTACTTCCCAAACGACCAAACGACCAATCCCCCAAACGACCAACTGACATGATCAAATTGTTAATCGTAGAAGACGACCAGTCGCTATGCTATATTGAGAAGACCAGCCTCGAGGAAATCATCGGCGGCTACGAGGTGCTGACGGCACAAAACGGCGAGGAGGGACTGCTGAAATGGCAGCAGGAACACCCCGACGTCATCGTGGCCGACATTGACATGCCGGTGATGGACGGCTTCGAGATGGTGGAGCATATACGCGAGACCGACAAGGACACCATTGTCATCTTTGCTTCGGCACTGACTTCGCCGGGCGACGTGAAGGCGGGCTTCCGCCTGGGCATCAACAACTACGTGAAGAAACCCTTTGAGCCGGAAGAACTCGACGCCCACATTCAGACTCTCCTCAAGATGAAGGACGGCAAGCGCCACCACAAGGAGAAGAGCCTGCGGCAGATAGGCTGTTTCACGCTCGACGTGGACCACAGCACGCTGACCAACAGACAGACCAGACAGGTGCAGACACTCACCGTGCGCGAGGCGCAGATACTGAACATTTTGGCTGAAAACAAAAACGAGATTGTGCGACGCGAGGCTTTCTTGCGTCTCTGCTGGAGCACCGATGGCAACGACTACTTCGCCTCGCGCTCGCTCGACGTCTTCGTCAACAAGCTGCGCAAACTTCTGGCTTGCGACCCTTCACTGAAAATAAAGACCGTCAGGGGGATTGGTCTGCAACTGCAGACCGACTTAGCGTAGCAAGCGCCACAGCGCATAAAGCGAGAGGGGCAGCACCACCAGTGCCACCAGCGCCAGCCACGCGGCAGGCGCATAGCCCAGAAGCATCCACAGCAGATAGTCGGCCACCACGCCACCCGCCACGGCAGGCCAAATGCTGCGTGTGCGGAGATAGAGCCACCCCTGGAACATGCCGAGCAGCGTGGCAAACAGAAAGACAGAGATGCCGTAAGGCCAGTCTTGCAGCTGCACCCATGCCGTGAGCAGCGACACCAGCAGCAGCGCCAGCCACTGGCGGCGCATGCTGACAGCCAGCTGGCGCAACACGGCGCCAAGCAGCACCAACTGCCCCACGCAATACATGACGACCAGGATGGCAAGCGTCATGAAGGGATGCGACTGGTAGAGCTGCATCGTAGCCAAATAGGTCTCGGTGGGAGGCTCAAGCCCGTTGCGCACCACAAAGCTGAGCACCTCGCCTGACAGGCTGACCAGCGAGCTGAGCAGCAGACAGGCCCACAGCCGAGAGCCGCGCAGATTGCCCAGAGAGAATGAAGCCCAACGGTTGTGTATGAAGAGCCAGCCCAGTCCTACAGCCCACAGCACATACCACAACAGCATGTTGTAGACCAGTGCGTCGCCCTTGGTGATGCCCAGACGGCCAAACCACGGCGAATTGGTCACCAGACCATAAAAGAACACCCCGCCCAGAATCATCGCAAGCGAGACTCCGGCCAGCAATAATAAATATAAAAAGGCTTTCTTCATATGGTCTTCAATAGGAACTGGCTGCAAAATTACAAAAAAAACGGCAAACAGCAATCATTGCATGAGTAATTTTTAATTTAACTGCCGTCTGCCGTTTTTCTGGTTTTCACTTATTTCACTTCACAAGCATTTTGCGTCCGCCGACAATGTAGAGTCCTTTTTTCATCACAGACTTGTCGCTCAGAGCACGTCCCATAAGGTCATAAGTTTTCACGTCGCTGGTTTCCTTCACGCTCGTGCGGTCAGCTATGCCCGTCGTTGCACCGGGAGTGGTGAACTCCTTGATGGCCAGCGGCCCCCACTCGCCATTGACATTCTGCCCCATGGCAACGGCATAATAGCGGGTGCCGGGGTCCACATTCCAGCGGTCGCTGTCTACGCCATAACGATTCCACCACGAAGAGGGGTTGTCGCCCTGCAGATAGTCTGTCACTCCTTGCTCGCCCCACTCGTCAGTCTCGTAGGTGGCAGCCTCGATAATCATGTCGTGGAACACCGATACCTGGTCGTTGGGAGTGAAGGTGACCCACTGGTAGTAAGCGGTCTGCTCCACACCGTTTTCGTCTGTGTAGTTCTCGCTGCCGAAGTCGCCAATGGTGATGGTAATTTCGGCCTGGCCCTCGCCGCCAAGTTTCTGGGTCATGACGCTGATGGTGATGAGCTCGCCATAGTTACCCTCAGCATCCCAACTCTGCACCAAGATGTCGTAGGCCGTGCCGGGCGACTGGTTTGTCCAGGTATTGCTGGCAGTGCCGCCGCTCTGGAATCCCCATGCTTTCACCATGTCACCTATGCAGGTGAAACCCATCCATGCGCCAAACATGTTGAACTGCGTCTCAGCTGTTCCCGCCTCGAAGAGACAGGCAGCATAGCCCTCCACCTCGTCATTGGGCGTGAAGGTGACGGTAATCGTGCTGGTGGTCACCTCATCGATGGTCCACTCTACCTTCTGAGCCGCCTCTGCCGGCAGCAGACTCATGCTGAGCACCACTGCCAGCATCGTTGAAAAAAGTTTATTCAAATTCATTGTATAATCCTTTCTCTTTTAAATTAAGCAACCATTACTTCACGACTTTTTTCCCACCTACGATGTAGAAGCCCTTCTGCATCGTCAGTTTGTCGTCTACCATGCGTCCCATCAGGTCGTAGGTTCTTGCATTATCACATCCGTTCACCATTGTATTATCCTCGATTCCCTGCGCGCCGAGGTCTTTGTAGGCAAAGCGTATGTAGGGCATCAGGCCCAGTGCGTAGATCTCGTCTTCCATAGGCGTGGCCGAGTTGTTGGAGCGATAGTAGACGCAGCGCATATACTCAGGCTGTCCGGGAGTGTATCCCTTGACGCGCCACTCTGGGTTGAGAGAGTCGTCGGTCAGATAGCTGCCGTCATACTCGCGGATGAACCTGAAGTTCAGGTTGCCGCCCTTGTATTCATAAGGCGTGTCGAAGCGAATGGTGAGCAGCGTGTTGGGGCCGTCGGCGTCGAGTGTGATGTGGCCGGAATAAAGCTGCGTGAAGCCGCCTTGCTCAAAGGAACCCAGCTCCTCGTCGAACTCATTCATCAGATTAGTGCGGTCTGTGGCTTTCACGGCAATGCTCACAGGGAAGGAATAGTTCAGTGCGGCATTACCGTTGTACATCAGTCGGATGCCGGTGAGCAGGATATTCTTCTTCTGCATCTCACTCTCGGTACGTATGATCTGACACTGGCTGTAGCGCACGTTCAACTTGAACGGCACATTCCACGACGTGTTGTCAGGTTCCTCAGTGACAGTAAGCCACAGGTCGCCGTCGGCACTGGCCACCTCTACCTCTACAGGCTGCTGCCATTCGTTGTCAGCCGGATAGGTATCGCCATTGAGCACCACACGGGCCGTCAGTAGCAGCTTGCCCTCTACTTCAGGTATCCAGTCTACGCTAATGTCTTTTGAGTCGCCGGCAGCAATCTCTCCACCCGTTGTCTCGCTCAGCACCTCGCCGCTCATGGCATCGACAATCTGCACCGTATAGTCAGCCACAGGAGCCGAGCCTTCGTTGGTCACTTCAACGACTGCCGTCTGCCGAATGGTGACGTTGGCCGTGGGACTGACGCGCAGATGCGTGACACTCAGGTCGCGACTGCTGTATTCACGCACCGAAATGTCGCTCAGATAGATAATGCCGCGATCGGCGTCGCTCACTGCCTTGAAGGCCAGATAGCCAGTGCCAGCAGCTGGCGTGAAGTTGTCTTTGCCATAGAGATAGTTGGCGCTGGCAGTATGGAACTCGCCCAGGTCTTTCACCAGCGTCGTCAGACCGTCGGCTGTGGGATTCTGGCCATAATAGACTTGCATCTTCTCCAATATGTCGTTCTGCTGCGCATCTACCCAGTTGCTGGTATAGTAGCGATAGCGCACCTGGTAGGACTTACCTTCCTCGAAGCTGAGGGCAGGCGACACCAGATAGTCGTCGGCCGCTGCCGGATTGCCATAGCCTTCGTAGATGGCACACTGCGAGAAGGGGTCGTAGTGCCACGTCATGCCGTCGCCCATGTGGTTGTCGTAGTTGTTGTCGATGGTAATCCACCGCTGGAAGTCATCCTGCGTGTTCATCGCTGAGACGAACGGGATGGTGCATGCCGGACCGAAGGCCACTCTGTTGGTCAGTGTGCTGCTGCCGACGCCCTCATTGTTGATGGCTGTTATCTCGTAGCTGTAGCCGGCATACTCGGTCACCACGTCGGTGGTAGAGGTGCGACGCGAGCCGCGCACGATGACCTTGCCGTCGGGATGGCGCACCACGTCATAGGTAAGCGAGCTGGCATCATACCACCCGCCGTTGGCACCCGTCTGCGGAGCCTGCCAGCTGATGGTGGCCTGGTTGCCGTCGACGTTCAGCTGCGGAGCGGTCACTTGTCCGGGCACATCACGTCCCACAAAGACATCCACATCTTTATATATACCGTCGCCAGCATCATTATAGGTAAGCAGCTTATAGGTGTGTATGCCAGAAGGCACATTGGTGTCTTCCCACGTCATAGCCTTGCCTGTCTCGGTGGTCTCAACGGTAGCCAGCAACTGTTCGTCGCGATAGATTCTGACGCCCGAGAGTTGCTGGAGCTCTTCGTTCATATAGGTCAGCTGCGGGTTGTTCCACGTCACGGTAGCCTGGTCCTGTCCCTCAGAGGCAGCCGTCACCTTCAGGTTGCGCACATAAGATGGAGCGTCTTCTGCAGCCGTCTGATAGGGAATGCTGAGGCCCACCAGTTCGGCATTGGCCGTGATTGGAGTGTTGGAACGCAGCGTACCCGTGACGGTGTTTACCTCGCACCAAGCCGAGTTGCCTGTAGCCAGCTGGGCATTCCAGTAGAGTCGGTGGTTGGTCTTGTCGAACTCAGCGCTCTGCCAGTAGGGGCCTTGATAGTATACCTGGCCGTTGTGGGTGGAAGAGGGGTCGACACAGATGCCCAGCATGCCTTCGCTCACCACTTGTGTGTCGCAGCTGCCTTCAGCAGCATTGATAGACGACACGGGAATCTTCAGCAGCGTGGTACTCTTGCGGTCGAGCGATTCGGCGATGCCATAGAGCACGCCATGATCGGCAGCGATGGAGAACACCAGACGGTCAATCACGGCCACGCGAGGAATGCTGGCCCACGGCTCGGTGGGCGCCAGCTCAGGGTTCTCGGGGTCAATCATCAGCAGGTCGGTCTTCATGGTGTTCAGGTCGTAGGCAACGATGTAGACCTTCTTCGACACGGGGTCGTAGGTCATGTCGTTGAGCACGGTCATCGCATTTTGATAGTCGATGGCCTTGGTGTATTCGCCCGTCTCGTAGTCGAGCCATCCCAGCGACGAGGGAATCCAGTAGCCAGAGTAATAAAGCTCGTTGCGGCAGGTGAACACGCGGTCGCCCACCATGGTTGACGGGCTGTAGACAGGGCTCTCCCATTGCACCTGACCGTAGATTTTCACGGCCGAGTAGTCGTTAGGGTTCGCCGAGTTCATGTGCACCCAGGCATAGTTGCGAATGCGCAGGTCGTAGAGCACGTAGCCGTAGACATCGCATGCGCCGTCGGCACTGCTGAAGCGGGCATGGCGCCGTGGAGCCGGCGAGGCGGGAGCCTGCAGCGGAACTGCATTGGCAGAAGCATGACGCGGTGCGACAGCCAGGGGAGCTGTCCAGGGACGCACTTTCTGCAAGAAGGGCACATCGCCACGCACTTTACTTCCGTCGTTGGCGCTGCAGGTGAGCAGCGTGCCAAAGGTTAGAGCTATTGCAAAAAAGAATCTTTTCATTGTTGTCTTATCACTATTTTTTATATTTAATTATTTTACACCGTTCACAAGGACTTTCTTGCCGCCTTCGACATAGATGCCTTTCTTCATAGAATGTGCGCGACGGCCCTGCAGGTCATAGAGTCCCTGGCGCGTCATGCTCTCTTCATGCTGCATTGCAGCAATACCCGTGGCCACCATGCCGTCGAGTTCTATCTCCACCTCAGGCACCGTGCCGCCGAAGTGATCGGCGTTCAGCTGCCAGTAGCCGCCAAAGGCCTGAGCGTCGCGGTTGTCTGTCACCTGCACTAAGCCGCTGCCAGCCTCGTCGAGCAACATGTAAATGTTCCAATAGTAGGTGGCACCCCATATGGCTTCGTAGCTTTGGGCCTTCACCGTACCTTTAAACTCATAGGCATTCTGCCATGTACTCTCGTCGTAGATGAAGCCTTGGTTACTGTTTCCATAGTCGAAGAGCTCGGTGCCGTCAAAATGGAGGGTGGTGACGTCAGCTGCAGGCATGACAAGATAAGGTGCATAGTGCTCCAGCGTGTCCGTCGACTCGAAGACGAAGATAGCCTTGTCTTTGGTCTCATTCTCAGCCACGCCCGTCATGGCGTAAAGCTTGCAGCCCTCTCCGAAGGCAGCAATAAGCTCCTCTGAGCCAAGGTCGACGGGCAGCGAGATAATATTCAGTTGGCCAGCCTTCAAGTTAAGGTTGTCAATGGTTACGTTGGCCTGTGCTGCATGCGTGATGTTGAGTTCGGTCTGTGTGGCATCGAAGACGAATTCACGCACGGGAGCTTCGCCCGTCACCTCGAAGAAGTCAGCGGCAGCAGGATAGAAGTTGGCGCCCCATGAACCGCCGAAAAGACCGGTCATCGTACCTTTTTTGCCCTCGTAGTCGGCCAGGCTAAGGCCTGTGTTGAGGAAATCTTGGAACGACATGACATCGTTGCCCTGACAGATGGAGCCGTCGTAGATGGCCACGTCACGCAGCGTGACGTAGTCCCAGTCATGGTCGGGCGAGAACTGGCAGGCATTCAGTTCGCTGACAGTTTTCTCGACAGGCACCAGCGGCGCCACCTCGCCAAGTGTCACGTCGAGCCGATTGCCGTCGTAGCCCATATTGCCATGATAAAGGTTGTTGGGGTCGTAGTTGATGCAGATAGTACCATTGACATACTGTCCGGGCTGTGCATTGCCCAGAGGTGTATTATTCATTTGGTTATACCAATAGATGAGAAGGCCGTCGGTACCATCCCACAGCACTACCTGGTTAGCGTCGCCAAAGACATACTGCACGGTATTGTCCTTGAGCTTCATCTCGACATTACCTGCATTTTGCTTCTTCAGCCAGGCCAGTGTGCCCTCTTCTACCTCGCCGCCAGGACCAGGCTCCGAACCGTCGGCCGTGAAACAGTCGGCCTCGATGGGCTGCAACAGGTTGTTGCCGCCTACAGTAACGCCGCCGTTGTTGGTGTCGCCCAGATAGAGGGCCTTGATCTTACCCTTGCCAGATCCAGCCGGACAAGCCATGACGCCCATAAAGTCAAACACGCTGAACGTGACACCATCGGTAGTGGTAAACGAATAGCCTGTATAGTTGCCCGTCAGTTCTACGTAGGCATAGAGGTTCTGTCCGTCAGCCTGCGTCAGCTCGCTGCCGCTCATGGCCCTGGCCTTCAGCGGAGCAACGCCGCCCAAGGCAAGCGTATTCTCGGTGAAGTATTGTATGTCGTTGTATTCAGCCACATACTGCCCGGCGATGGTGCCTTCCACATAAGATCCAGCCTGAGCACCGGTCAGCGTCAGGCCATAGAAGCGCACGCCCGTCGTGCCATCCCACATGTAGGTGTATTCGCCACTCTTCCCGCCGGCCACAAACTGAACACTACCTGCAGGAAAGACAGCACTCACTTCGGTACCGTCGGCGAGTCCCTTCAGGGCCGACAAGATGTTGGCTGTCTCGCCCTCAAAGTAGCCTTCTTCCAGGGGAATGAGCGTCGTGCCGTTCTTCAGAGCCTTGACTACACCGTCAGCCGATGTTGCCGGCCGGGCGGGCAGACCGTCGTGCCAGTTGTCATTGATGGTAAACACGGTGCCGTCGGTTGCCGTAAACTGATTGGATGCGACGTCATAGCTGCCCTCTATTTTCACACATGTGAAGTCATACTTTGCCACAGCCTCGGCACCAGTGCACTCAATATATTTCAACTCAGCCTTGTCGCCCTTCGTGATGTTCACTTCGCCGTTGATGGCAATATCGGAGTAGTTCGCCTCCCACTGCACATTCCACGAGCCGTTGATGTAGGTACCAGGCTCTGCTCCGACCAGTGCCGACCAGTCGCAGCCGTTGCGATAGAACATGTATCCACGCTCGCCATCCCACAAGTAGTTCTCGTCGCTACTGCCGAAATAGAGCACCTGAAAGCGGTTAGTACCCATGTCGAGGGTAACAACACTGCCATTGGCATCGATGACCTCCTGAATGGTGGTCACGGTCTCAGCGTTCGCTCTCCCTGCAAACCCAGTGAGCAGAGCTATGAGCATGAACAAACCAGATTGTAGATTTTTTCTCATAACGCTAAAATTTTTTCGATTAGTAAATAATATTAATGTATTACAGTTTTCATGTTCTGCATTTAATTCCGTGCAAAGATAGCATTATCATTTCACACAATGAAACATTCTACGTTATCTTTACGTTAAGAATGTCATTTTTGTACAATAAACCCAAAAAATTTTCTAATTTTGCAACATCGAAACAACAATCAAACGGTTCATGGGAAGACAAAAGGGCTCCACTCCCCACGGCCGGCATCACTCTGACGGAGCCTGACAGGAAAAGTGTGTTATGAAGAAATCTACGTTTTTGGTTCTTTCCATGCTGTGTGCAGCGTCCGCAACCTGGGCACAGGGTCTTGCCACGGCCAAACAGAACAACGTGCCCCGAGTGACGCTGCGTCTTCTCGACAAAGCGAGTGCAGCCAGTAAGATTACCTCTGAATATGGCGAAGTAGTGCCTGTCATGGAGGAAGACTTCTCGCTGATGAGCGAAGGTAGCTATGGCGCTCCGGCCATGAACGCCAAGATAACCAACGACGACGCCGAGTATGTGTGGAACAACATGCTCAGCGACCTGACCCACCTGCCCGGATGGGGCCACATCAACGCCTTCCAGGCGGGCGGCACTGTCTGCCTGCTGGCCGACGCCAGCACGGGCGGTGCGCGCATCAACACGCCCCAGCTCGACATGAGCGGCAACGACGGCATCTGCTTCATACGCTTCCGTGCCCGCACCGACATGTATACACAGACCATGTCGATGGGTGTGCAGGCGGCCGAAACGAACAACTGGGGCCCCGACTGGGACATTCTGGGAGGCGGCTACGTGCCTACCGTCACCGACCAGTGGCAGACCTATGAGGCCATGTTCCAAGGCGGCGGGTCCACCACACTGTTTCTCGTTTTCGTCGAAGGCGCCGACCCGCAGCCAGTATACATCGACGACGTGGAGGTCTACCAGGTGAAGCAATACGTCAGCACCCCGAGCGTGCTGCCCCACTCCAACTACAAGGGTGAAGGCGAGACGGCCTCGTTTACGGCCAACTGGACTGCCGTTGACGGCGCCGAGGGCTATCTGCTCAACGTCTACACCCTCAACGATGACCGCCAACCGGTGTATCTGCTGAAAGACCAAGCCACGACGACCAACAGCTTCGACGTGAAAAACGCCGTGTCGGGCGAGACTTATTATTATAAGGTGCGTGCCACGAAGGGCACACACGTCTCGATAGAGTCGCAGGAGTGCATGGTGTTCGATCTGGCCACCCCCGTGATGCACGACGTCAGCGACATGGAGGAAGGCCGCTACTTTGCCGAGTGGGACGAGGTGCCGTCGGCCGAGGTGTACAACTATCTGGCCTACTACGACCGCAAGGCCGCTGCCGACGGCGAGTTTGTCATCTTCGACGACGACTTCTCGGGCGTGGTAAATGCCGAGGGCGAGAAGACGGGCTGGACGCTCGAGAACCCCAGCGGCATGAGCTACCCCGAACTCTATGTTGAGAATCTCTGCCAAGCCGGATGGCGGGGCACGAGCTACGCCCCTTACGACGGCTATATCTGCCTCGACGGATGGCAATACGTATGGAACAAGCAAGACGCCGGCTTCATCTCGCCCGAGCTCGACCTGTCGAAGAACAACGGGCGCATCGACATCCGGCTCGATCTCTACGGCGTCTACGACAACGACTTCGAGTCGCAGACCACCTGCGCCGTGGCCCTCTTCAACTGGGACGATGCAAAGGGCGACTACTCTCAGGCCGAGCTGGTCTACGTAGACGGAGTCAACGAGAGCTGGCAGACGTTCAACGTGCAGCTCACCAAGGGCAGCACGCGCAGCGTCATCGGTTTCTATGCCGTGCGTGGCGCCGACAACCTCTACATCGACAACCTGCGCATCACTCAGGTCTACCGTGCCGGCGAGAGCCTCATGGATCCCTTCTACTGCAAGCGCGCCTACTTTGGCAACGAGCTGGAGGTGCTGCTGCCCGCCAAGACCAACGGCCAGGAAATCTACCACAAGGTGAACGCTATGAAGACGCTGATGAACGGCCAGTACGTTGCCGAGAGCGAATACTCTGACCTGCGCCATGTGGGCACCGCCCAGGTGAGCGGCATCAGCTCAGTCGACAAGGGCCAGCAGCTGGTGAGCAATGAGGTCTATGACCTGCAGGGACGCCGCACCAGCTCAACGCTCAGCAAGGGTATCTACATCACAGGCGGCAGCAAGAAGGTCGTCAGATGAAGCAAAATGACGTGATAACATGATAACGAAATAACGAAAGAAGAAAATGATCATCCGCAAAACACTCCTGTCAGTGCTCACCGCGCTGACGATGCTCACCGCTGCAACCGCCCAGACCAGCCCCGCTAAGATGGAGCTGGAACCCAACCAGCGAATGCTGGCCTACAACACCACCGACGACTATGAAAGCGAAGGAGCCGGCTTCGACGTGACAGGTACTGTGATGCCCTGCATCTACATCTCCGACGCCATGACCGAGAAGTTCGTAGGCAGCCAGATCACGGCCATCCGCTTTGCTGTGACGAAGCCTGTGGGCAAAGCCACCGTATTCATACGCGAGGTGAATGCCGACGGCACCTTTGGCTCAGCAGACCTTGCCTCGCAGGAGATTGCCGAGACCGCCGAAGGCTGGAACCTGGTGACGCTCGACAAGCCGCTCACCATCGTACAGGGACAGCGCTACTTCGTGGGTTATAAGTTCCGCAACACCAACTCGCTCTTTGCCATCGGCGTGGTGAAACCCTACGTGGAGAACAGCAGCTACTGCTACGGCCGCCTGTCGGCCAACGGCATCGGCCTCTACGTCATGCCCGAGTCAACCGGCACGCTCTGCATACAGGCTATCGTAGAAGGCGACTTCGCCACTACCGACGTGGTGGTGAGCGACCTGGTCTGCGACACCTACACTGAACTGAAAGGACAACTGGCCTACACCTTCCGTGCCATCAACTACGGCAGCGAGCCGGCCGACATCGTCTATTCGGTAGCCATCGACGGCCAGGAGGTGACCACCGTCAGCGGACGCCCAGGACTGGCTCCCTCGGCCAGCGAAGACATCAGCAGCCAGCTGACACTGCCCGCTGAGACAGAAGGCGGCACCCACCGGCTCACCGTCAGCACAAAGACGGTAGACGGCATGCCCTTCGACGGCTCTTCCTACAGTCAGGCCACCACCACCTTCGCCGTGCTCTCGCAGGTCTTCGACCGCCAGAAGCACATCGTAGAACACCTCACGTCGACCTCGTGCACCTATTGCCCATGGGGCGACGAGATGCTGACCATGCTCGAGGACTACAACACCGACGTAGCCCGCATCTCGGTGCATGCCACGCAGAACTTAAGCTACCCCGACCCCTTCGTCACCGATGTGGCCACCACCATCAACAATTACCTCGGCATGACGGGCTGGCCCAGCGCATCGTTCAACCGCTACCCAGGCTTCCTGGGCGGCGACGGGCTGACAAACACCATTGCCTACTACGAAGACGCCCGCGAGCAGACGGCCCAACAGATTGGAAACATGCTCAAGGTTATGAGCAGCGAACTGCCCACCGTGGTCGACATCAGTCTGCAAACCGAGCTTGACGGCCGCACGGCCAAGGTCAACGTGAGCGGCCGTCTGGCCAAGGGCTACGAGCAGATTGTCCCGTCGGCATCGCTCTTCGTCTGTGTCGTCGAGGACCATCTGGTGGCCCCGCAACTCAACACTGGCACTTGGGTCAACGACTACGAGCACAACAACGTGCTGCGCCGCTATGTGTCGAGCGTCTACGGCGACCCGCTGTATTCCAGCGACGGTGCCACCTACGAGAAGTCATACTCGTTTGCCCTCGATCCCGAATGGAATGCCGACAACCTGCGCATCGTGGCTTTCGTAGCTCCCAGAGCAGGCAGCATGACGATGGTCATCAACAATGGCGAGACCATTGCCTTAGGACAGAGCTACAACGACATTTCTTCTGCGCTGAAAGCTGACAACGACATGCAGAGCAACATCTACGACCTGCAGGGACGCCGCGTCAGCAACAGTTCTGCCCAAGCATCTCTTCTGAAACCGGGCCTCTACATCATCAATGGCAAAAAGGTGATGAAGACTTCGAAATGAGAAATGAGAAATGAAAAAAATAAGAAAACGCGCCTTCAAAATGAAAGGCGCGTTTTCTTTTTGATGCTTTTTTACTTCAGGTTGCCCAGGATGTCGCGCGTCAGCTCCTTGGTGATGGTGCGCGTAGCAGCCGAGGTGGCATTCTTCACCATCTTCTCCTTGGCCGATGTGCGGCTCTTCGTCTTCTTGCCGCTCACCTTGTCGCTCACCCAGGCTCCTAAGATGGTGGCCAGCGTAGAGGTGACTGCCGTCATCACAGCCTTAACTACCTTCGACATGATACCCGGCTTCGCCTTCTCCTCCTTCTCCTTCGTCTTCTTGTCGGCCTTTTCCAGCTTGTCGGCTTCCTCCTGCAGAGCCAGCTCGGTGGCCTCCTTCGTCAGAATCTCGTAGGCACTCTCGCGGTCGACGGGCGTGTCGTACTTACCGTAGATACGGCTCTGCTTGATGATGTCGAGGCGCTGGCCCTCGGTGATGGCACCAATCTGCGAGAGCGGAAACAGCACCTTGGCGCGTTCCACCATTGTCGGGGCACCCTTCTCGTCGAGGAATGAGACAAGGGCCTCGCCCGTCTCGAGCTGCATGATGGCCTCATCGGTCTTGAAGGCGGGGTTGGCGCGGAAGGTGTCGGCCGCTGCCTTCACGGCCTTCTGGTCCTTTGGGGTATAGGCACGCAGGGCATGCTGCACGCGGTTGCCCAGCTGTCCGAGGATGTTCTCGGGGATGTCTGTGGGGCTCTGCGTGATGAAGTAGATGCCCACGCCCTTCGAGCGGATAAGGCGGATGACTTGTTCAATCTTGTCGAGCAGGGCCTTCGAGGTGTCAGTGAAGAGCATGTGGGCCTCATCGAAGAAGAACACAAGCTTCGGCAGGGGCAGGTCGCCCACCTCTGGCAGGGTGCTATAGAGTTCGGAGAGCAGCCAGAGCAGGAAAGTGGAGTAGAGTTTCGGCTGCATCATCAGCTTGTCGGCAGCCAGCACGTTCATCACGCCTTTCTGACCTGGCGAGAAAGCATCGGGCACGGTGGTCATCAGGTCGTGGATGTCAAACGAGGGTTCGCCAAAGAATTTGTCGGCACCTTGCGCCTCAAGCTGCAGCAGGGCGCGCTGGATGGCCCCCACCGAGGCTGAGGACACATTGCCGTAGGTCGACGTGTACTCCTTGGCGTGCTGCGACACATAGTCGAGCATGGAGCGGAGGTCCTTCAGGTCGAGAATCATCAGTCCGCGCTCGTCGGCCACACGGAACACGATGTTGAGCACGCCGTCCTGCGTCTCGTTCAGCCCCAGCAGGCGCGAGAGCAGCTGCGGTCCCATCTGCGACACAGTGGCGCGCATGGGGTGTCCCTGTTCGCCGTACACATCGAAGAAGCGCACGGGGCAGCTCTGGAACTGTATTGACTGACCATTGGCCATCGACCATCGACCATTGCCTTTATCTTCAGCATAAGGTTTATCCAGATGGTCAATGTCAGATGCTGAATGGTCAGCGGGAAAGAACTCCGGCAACCGCTTCTCTATGAAGCCGCTCATCTTGCCAGCCTGCGAGATGCCGGAGAGGTCGCCCTTCATGTCGGCCATAAAGCATGGCACGCCGGCCTGGCAGAACGATTCGGCCATCACCTGCAGCGTGACGGTCTTACCCGTACCCGTGGCGCCGGCAATGAGTCCGTGCCGGTTGGCCATCTTCCCTACTATGCTCAGCGGTCCGCTGGAGCAGTGGGCTATGTAGAGCCCGTGGTCTTTGTCGTACATATTCGGTTCTTTTTTTTATTGTTTAGTGTCTTGATGTTGGATGATGCTATCGCTCCAAGGGCGCACAAGCCTGGCGCAGCCATTCCTGTTCGGCGGCGTCGAGGTGAGGCGAGAGACGGTCGAATACCGTCTGATGGTAGTCGTTGAGCCACTGCAGCTCCTCGTCGTCGAGCATCGCCACGTCGATGGGGCGCTTGTCGATGGGGCAGAGTGTGAGCGACTCGAAGCCGAGGAACTGGCCGAACTCCGTCTCCTTATAGGGCACCACGAGCAGCGTATTTTCGATGCGTACGCCGAAGCGGCCCTCCAGATAGATGCCCGGCTCGTCGGTGACGGTCATGCCGGCCACCAGCGGGGCGGGTTTCCACTCCATGCGTATCTGGTGAGGCCCCTCGTGCACGTTCAGGTAGGTGCCCACGCCGTGGCCCGTGCCGTGCAGGTAGCTCAGTCCTTCGCGCCACATGGCCCGCTTGGCCAGCACGTCGAGCTGCGTGCCGCTGATGCCCGAGGGAAACTTGGCCAGCTCTATCTGTATGTGGCCTTTCAGCACGAGGGTGTAGACGCGGCGCATCTCGTCGGTCAGGGGCCCCAGGGCAATGGTGCGGGTGATGTCGGTGGTGCCGTCCATATACTGCGCGCCGCTGTCGAGCAGCAGCAGGCCTTCAGGGCGCAGGGGCACGTCGGTTTCCTTCGTAGCCTCATAGTGCACGATGGCGCCGTGCTCAGCGTAGGCCGCGATGGTGTCGAAGGAGATGTCGCGATAGAGCGGCTGCTCGGCGCGCAGGGCCGTCAGCCTCTCGTCGACGGTCAGCTCTGAGAGCGAAGCGTTCTTCGCTATTTCCTCGTCGAGCCACTTCAGAAACTTGACCATGGCGATGCCGTCGCGCAGCATCGCCTCACGAAAACCCAGGCGTTCCCTTTCATTCTTAACGGTTTTCATGCGCTTCACGGGCGATTCGGCCTCCACCTTCTCGCGCGGACAGACGCTGAACAGCGTGTAGTTCACCTCGTTGGGGTCGAGCAGTATGTTGTATTCAAAGTAGTCTTTCAGCCCCTGCTTCACGTTCTCGTAGCTGTCTACACTGACGCCCTCGGCTTTCAGGTAGCTTATCACCTGGGCCGACAGCTTCCGGCGGTCGACATAGAGCGTAGCACCGGAAGTGGAGATGAGCAGGTAGGACACGACGACCGGATTGCAGTGCACGTCGGTGCCGCGCAGGTTGAGCGTCCAGGCGATATCGTCGAGCGAGGCCATGAGCATGCCGTCGGCATGCTGCTGGCGCAGGGCCCTGCGCACACGGCTCAGCTTGTCGTGGGCAGCCTCGCCGGCAAACTGCATGGGATATATCTCCACGGGGTTCATGGGTATGGGCGGACGGTTCTTCCATATCTCGTGCAGGGGGTCGAGATTGGTGCGCAGGGTGAAGCCGCCATGGCGCCGCAGCTCGCCGATGAGGTCGCGCGCCTCGGCCGTGGAGCACACCATGCCGTCGACACCCACCTCTGTAGAGGACTCGTTGTTCGCCGCACACTGCCCCATAATCCATTCGGCGATGGTGGGCGTGCCGGCCACCTTGAGCTTCATCAGCTGAAACTCGGTGTCCTTCAGCTGCTGCTCGGCAGCTATGAAGTAGCGGCTGTCAGTCCATAGGGCCGCGCTATGGAGGGTGACCACGGCCGTGCCGGCCGAGCCGTTGAAGCCGGATATAAACTCGCGGCCCTTCCAGTGGTCGGGTATATATTCGCCCTGATGGGGGTCGGTGCTGGGAAAGATGAAGGCGGCCAGGCGCTCGCGCCGCATGATGTCGCGCAGTTGCTGCAGTCGTTGTGCAATTGTTGTCATAAGGTCTCTATACTTTAAAGGTTTATGCCCACTGCCGTCCACACGCCGCCGGCAGCTGAGCCGTGCTCGCGCGGGGTGGTCTTAGGGAGCCGTTGTTAGCATTGATGCCGCAAAGTTACCTACTATTTTGCAATTATACAAATTATTCTGCAACAAATTCTGGCCAAAATCCATGAAATTCCGGCCGAAATCCATGAAATTCCGGCCAGAATTGCCAGCAAAGGCAACGCCGGCAAGGGTCTGTCGTAGCCTGCCGCCACATGCAAGCGCACCGTCTAATTGTCATTTCGAGGTGACAAAGATAAGGGAAAATAAAATAATAAAAAAATAAAAAACTGCCGCCTGCTGCGTGATTTTTCCAGCTTTCATTCGTCGATCTTTCTTTTTTTTAGTAATTTTGCGCACGGAAAACATCAAACATTTTATAAACCAAATAAAACTGTAAAAAGAATTATGGCATTTTTGACTGATGAGAAATTGGTAATTGTTGGCGCCGGCGGTATGATCGGTTCTAACATGGTGCAGAGTGTGCTGATGCTGGGCCTGACCCCCAACATCTGCTTGTATGATATCTATGAGCCCGGCGTTCATGGCGTTTACGACGAGATTTGCCACTGCGCATTCCCCGGTGCCAACGTCTCTTATACCGTTGACCCCGAGAAGGCTTTCACCGGCGCTAAGTATATCATCTCCAGCGGCGGCGCTCCCCGCAAGGAGGGCATGACCCGCGAAGACCTGCTGAAGGGCAACTGCAAGATTGCTGCCGACTTCGGTGAGAACATCAAGAAGTACTGCCCCGACGTGAAGCACGTGGTGGTGATCTTCAACCCCGCTGACGTGACTGCTCTGACCGCTCTGATTCACTCTGGTCTGAAGCCTAACCAGCTCACCTCGCTGGCTGCTCTCGACTCGACCCGCCTGCAGCAACAGCTGGCTCAGGAGTTCGGCGTGCGCCAGGACAAGGTGACCAACGCCTACACCTACGGTGGCCACGGCGAGCAGATGGCTGTCTTCGCCAGCAAGGCCCTCATTGACGGCAAGCCCCTCTCTGAGCTTCCCCTCACGGCTGAGCGCTGGGCCGAGATTAAGCACATGACCACTCAGGGTGGCTCGAACATCATCAAGCTGCGCGGCCGCTCGTCGTTCCAGAGCCCCGCTTACCAGGCTGTGAAGATGATTGAGGGTGCCATGGGCGGCGAGCCCTTCCGCTGGCCTGCCGGCTGCTATGTCAACGACTTCGGCTTCAAGAACGTCATGATGGCTATGCCTACGGTCATCGACAAGGACGGTGTGCACTACACCAAGCCCGAGGGTACCGCTGAGGAAATGGCTGAGCTCCAGAAGTCGTATGAGCACCTGCAGAAGATGCGCGACGAGATTATCTCGCTCGACATCATCCCCGCCGTCGAGGACTGGGGCAAGGACAATGCCAACCTGTAATCGGAGGTAAAAAGTAAAAGCGAAAAGTGAGAAGTTTGCTACCTTCTTCCTTTAAAGACGGCAGCAAACTTCTCACTTTTCTGTTTTTTTACGAGAAATAAACGTAAAAAAGGATTGATGTTAGCCGAAAACGGCTTACCTTTGCAAACCGTATGCGAAACATTGATTTGTCTTTCCGCACTTATTACCGCCCGCTGTGCCTCTATGCGCTGCACTACCTGCGCGACGTGCAGGCTGCCGAAGATACCGTGCAGGACTGCTTTGTGAGCCTGCTGGAAGCTGAGGTGAGGCCGGAAAACACACGGGCGTGGCTCTACACAGCCGTGCGCAACCGCTGCATCGACCAGCTTCGCCGCCGCCAGCCCTTGTTTGCCGACATACAGCCCACTGACCTCGATGGCTGCATCACCGACGAGGAGGCGCAGGAGCGCTCGCTGCACGAGGCAGAGCTGTGGACGGCCGTAGACGCCCTGCCCCCGCGCTGCCGCGAGGTGCTGCTGCTGGCCAAACGTGACGGTCTGACCTACAATGAGATAGCCCTGCGCATGGGCATCTCGGTGAAGACCGTGGAGCACCAGATGAGCAAGGCCCTGCGCACGCTGCGCAAACGGAAAGCTGACTTCTTCTACTCTTTCTTGTCCTTCGTCTGATGCGGCTCAGGCAGCGACGGATGGTGCTCGTAGAACGAGTCCATCGCCACCACGCGACCGTTGCGGAAGTTGACTATCAGCACATCGTCGTCGCCGGTGAGGAAGTGCTTCCGGTATTCCCATTCTTCGTAGTTCTCATTGAAGCGACGGTAGCTGGGCTTGCCCAGCGACTGCTGTACCTCCTGTGCCGTCATGCCTGGCTGAATGTGTGAACTGCGCTCGCCCAAGGTTGAGGTCAGCGCGCCACACGACGTGAGCATAGCGGCCAGACCCAGAGTAATCAGTATTCGTTTCATATCTTTTCACTTTTTTTCTTGATGCTGCAAAGATAAGCCTTCCTGGCCAGACAGACAAGGAGAAAGCCCTATTCGTGTGTAGGGGATTTCCTATCGGCAAACACCCGGCATTTTTTTTTTCGCTTCGTCATAGGGGTATTCTTTTTTTTTGCGTCAAATAATTATAGTGTATAAAAAAACAGACCCTATTAACATGAGAAAGTTCATCACCATCATCGCCCTGCTCATGGCCACGGCCACGGACATCGGCGCACAAGAGACAACCACCCCAGCACGCCGCTGGCACTTCGAAGTAGACCTGCGCTACCAACACATGGTCTTCCACAACACCACAGGCCGGACAAAGATTCACTTCTACGACACGGAGAAACAGGCCTACATAGACTATGACTACAAGAACAACAATCATCAAATCATAGGCGACCAGGGATTTCCCGACAAGTACGGCGGCAACACACTCGTGCTGATGGAAACCTTCGACATCAACCGCAGACTGACGGTCGGCCTCGGCCTGACCCTTGCCCGCTACAACCAAATGGATGAGAGCGGCGGCAACCTGGTGGCGTCGCTACGCTACAAACCCTGGAGCCAGCACCCCTACGGCTATTTCTACACTGAGCTGGGGCTGGGGCCGCTGGTCAACCTGGGCTGGGGCACGAGCGTACGCCTGTCGAAGCGCCGCCGACTGGCCTTCAAGGTGGGCTACAACATGCAGTGCATCAACAGCTACCTGAAGTTAAACAGTACCAACAGCGAAGGCTACGAGAATTACTATAACAGCCATCTACACAGCTACATGCACTGCCTGCAGGGCAGCATCGGCATTGTGTTCTGACAACCTTTATTAATAATGAATAAGAAAATCAGATTTGTTCTGCTGCTGGCGCTCTTGTGCTGCTGCCAGCACGCCATGGCACAAACCACCTTGCGCGAACAGGTGCAGGTGATGCGGGAGACCCACAACGTCAACTTCGTCTACGATGCGACGCTCGACCTCTCTGCCCCCTACAAAGGGCCACAGCTGACGGGCCTCCCCTTGGCAAGGGCACTGAAGACGCTTTTTCAGGGCTCGGGCATCGACTACCGCCTCGACGGCCACTATGTCACACTGAAGCAGCGCGCCCGGCGCTACACACTAAGCGGCCACGTCAGCGACGCGTCGGGCGAACGACTCATCAATGCAACGGTCTATGACCTGACCACGCATCAGGGCACCATGACCAACGAGTACGGCTACTATTCGCTGACGCTGCCTGAGGGCGACCACCGACTGCGCATCACCTATGTGGGCTATCACGAGCAGACCATCAGCGTCAGCCTCAATGCCGACCGGAGGCTGGATGTCAATCTACAGGAGGGCCGGCAGGTGGGCGAAGTCATCGTGACGGGCGACCTCAGCTCGCCCGTCGTAGGCACCCAGATGGGTCTGCGCTCGCTCAGCCAGGCCGACGTCAAGACCGAGTTTGCCCTGCTCTCCTCGCCCGACGTCATCAAGTCGCTGCAACGCCTCAGCGGCGTGCAGGAGGGCATCGAACTGGCCTCGGGGCTCTACGTGCACGGCGGCAACAGCGACGAGAACCTCTTTCTCATCGACGGCACACCACTCTATCAGGTGAACCACTCGCTGGGACTCTTCTCCTCGTTCAATGCCGACGTGGTGAAGAACGTAGACTTCTATAAGAGCGGTTTCCCGGCACGCTACGGCGGACGCCTGTCGAGCGTGGTCGACGTGCGCACCAACGACGGCAACATGCACCAGTGGCACGGCTCCTACCGCCTGGGGCTGCTCGACGGCAGTGTGCAGTTCGACGGCCCCATCCGGCGGGGCCGCACGGCACTCAACGTGGGGCTGCGCCGCTCGTGGCTCGACCTTCTGACTGAGCCGGCCTTTGCCATTGCCAACCGTTTGAACAAAGAGGAGAAGCTGAAACTGAACTACAACTTCCACGACATGAACGTGAAGCTGACGCATGTGCTGGGCGACAGCTCGCGGCTCTCGCTGAGCCTCTACTCCGGCCACGACCGACTGACGACGATGGACGACTGTGACGACGGGCACGACGACTACACCGACCGCGACATCATGAAGAACCGGCTGCGCTGGGGCAACCTGAATGCTGCACTCGACTGGAACCTGCAGCTTTCGCCCCGACTGATGGCCAATCTGACCGCCGTGTATACTCACAACCGCGCGAATATCAGCTACAACGACGACTGGCGCTACGGGCGCGAGGGCAACATGACCATCAACCACAACGAGCATGCCTCACGCTCGACCATCGACGACGTGGGGTATCGAGCGCAGTTCGACTTTCGTCCGCAGCCGCGCCACCACATCCGCTTCGGCCACGACTATACTTTCCATCAGTTTCGTCCGCAGACACGCAGCCAGCTCTACTACGTGGGAACGGCCGAGGGCGACACCATCAGGAGCTCGAGCTCCAACCGCCACACCGGCCATGAGCTGAACCTATATGGCGAAGACCAACTGACGCTGAACGACCACTGGAGCTTGAACGGCGGCGTGAACATGTCGCTCTTCATCGTCAGCGGGAGGGCATATTGCATGGTCGACCCGCGCATGGCCGTGAAACTGCAGCTGAGGCCGTGGATGTCGGTGAAAGCCAGCTATACGCTGATGTCGCAGTATGTGCACAAGATTTCAAACTCGTTTCTCGACCTGCCCACCGACTACTGGGTGCCCACGACGCGGCGCACGCGCCCAATGCGCTCCAGCCAACTGGCTGCCGGCATCTACATGCAGCCCTCGCGCCGCTGGACCCTCTCGCTGGAGGGTTATTACAAACTGACCAGCCACCTGCTGCAGTTCAACAGCTGGGCTGGACTGGAGCCGCCGGCCGCCTCGTGGGACACGGAGGTCATGGACGGGCGCGGGCGCTTCTACGGCATAGAGGTGGACGCCCGCTATATGACACCAAAGGTGCAGATTGATGCCGCCTACACCCTGTCGTGGAACAAACGACGCTTCGACGAGTTCTACCCGCACTGGTTCTACGACAAATTCGACAACCGCCATAAGCTGAACCTCACGGCCCGTCTGCACCTGTCGAAGAAGAGCGAGATGTATGCCGCGTGGTCGATGCACACGGGCAACCGCATGACGATGCCCACGCAGTATGTACAACTGCCTGACATGCCGGGCCGAGAGCATGCTGCAGGCCAACTGCAGGACCAGGGACGCCGCGACTACATCTACGAGCGGCCCAACAACGTGGTGCTGCCCACATACCATCGGCTCGACCTGGGCTTCAACCTGCACCACACCACGAAGCGCGGGCACGAGCGCATCTGGAACTGGAGCATCTACAATGCCTACTGCCACCTGAACACTCTCTGGACAACGGTACAGGAGACCAACGACGGCCGCTTCCGCATCAAGACGCATGGCTACATCCCGATTATCCCGTCGTTCAGCTATACGATTAAATGGTAATAAAAAAAAGGAACGAGATGATGAACAGATATATTTATATACTTGCCACGATATTCGTAATCGGAGGATGCAAGGACTCCTTCGACATTGACAGCCTGCATGAGGAGGCAAAGCTCGTCGTCAGCTGTTTCCCGTCAGCGGCTGACACCACACATATCAGCGTCACCCGCAGCGTGCCGATATCCAAAGAGGGACGCATGGCGGGCCAAGACTTGGCGGTCAGCAACGCTGCAATAACATATAAGGTGAACGGGCTGCCGCGAGAGGTGCTCACGGATGGGGCGCGCTTCTTTGTGCTGGGGCCTCATCAGCCTGGCGACATCGTCGAGATTGAGGCCGATGCCCCTGGCTACAATGCCGTCAGCTGTCAGACCATCGTGCCGGCCCCCGTGCCCATTGAACTGAGAAGCATTAGCGAGACGCGCATCTACGATACCTACTGGGAGGAGAGCGTCAATGTGTACCAACTGGCGGCCACGTTCACCGATCCTGCCGCCAGCAAGGACTACTATGCCGTGCGCATCCGCATCAGCCACTTTCAGGGCACGGCCGTCGGCGACTTGCACCCCGACTTACCTAATAACGAATACTATAGTCGCCACGTGGAGTGGCCCGTGAGGTCAGAGGAAGAGTATCGCTATATCGCAGAAACCGGATGGGCCGACTACTACGACTTCCACTTGCGCCTTGACACCACCTACACCTACCCAGAGATTAAGACAGTGGGTGAGCCGCTGCTGCAGCCCCTGAGCGAGATCGACGGTGACTTCGGCTTCGAGAATGACTTCTATCAGCAGTTCTACATCTTCAGCGATGCACAAATCAGTGGGCAGACCTATACGCTCCACCTGAACGTCAGCCGTTGGGCCGCCCAGCTCGACACTCACACGTTTCGTCCGGCGGAGTTCCAGGTGCAGCTCTATCACTTGACACCCGAGTTCTACCGCTTCGTGAAATCTGTCAACGACGTCGACAACAACGACCTGGCGCAGAGCGGTTTCTCGCAGCTCTCGCCCACCTATACCAACGTCGCCGGCGGCATCGGCATCCTCGGCGGCTATGCTGTAGCAAAAAGTAATCCTATGACACTTAACACTCAACAAGAATGAACGACAACAAGAATCTCAACTTCGTGCTCCACCACTATCGTGAGGGAGCACTCGACACCCAGAAGGCCCTTCGTGAAGTGGAGATGAAAGCAGGCGGGCAGCCATCAGCATCGCGCAGGCCTGCCCTTCGCCGATGGGTGGCTGTGGCAGCCTCGTTGCTCTGCCTTGTAGCGTTTGCTGCCGTGCTCACTATCTACAGGTCGCACACGACGCGTACGACAGACACTGCAGCTCCGTCACCGACAGTAGTCGCCAGCCGTCAGTCGACAGACTCGACGGCCAGAGAGCCGAAGACATTCCACTTCGACAACACACCGCTGCCCGAGGTGCTCGCCGACCTGTCAGCTTATTATGGCGTCGTGCTCGTGGCCGACCGCGAGGACTGCCGCCTGACGGGCGACTTCACTGCCGACAGTCTCGACGTGACCATCCGTCTGATAGAGGAAGTGTTGGACGTCGATATCTCGCAGCGTCAGAAATAATGTAACGTGAGTTCGATGTAAGGAAAGTGTCAGAAAAGTCGTGGGAATGGAATATTTTATAGTAACTTTATAGGTGATAATCAAAATGAAACATTATAGTAAACTTAAACACATAACAAAAATGAAGAATTTGATAATTTGGAGACTTGCCTTTGTGGTGCTTGCTGCGTTCTCCTTTGCCTCTTGCAGTAGCGACGACGAAACTCTTTCAATTTATACTTTTGGTCTTACGTCGGCTATTAACGGCAATAACTCCGAAATAGAGGCTATTCAATTAGCATATTCTGATGCCTACAAGAGGAACAATATCAAAACTAATTCACGCTCTTTTGCTCCAGGAACTTCAAAAGATTTAATACTCAAATCTTGTAAACAAGCAGAAGATGCCATCCTCACATCGTCGATGAAATTCGAAGGACGGTATGTATATGAAGTAAAATCAAAAGATGTAGTTTTATATCAGAAAGTTTACGGAGTCAGATAACAAGGAAGAGCCATTCCTGAACTCATTTGTGAGTCATAATTGATTCGAAAAGGTAGGGAAAAGAATGGTGAAGGCAGCACTTTGATGTAAAATGACGATTTCTTAGGCTAACTTTATTCTAAGAGCTGGTGCTCACCGCTTAATAGCTGGCCCTCACCGCTTTTTCCTTCGAAAAAAGTTTGGCTATTTCGGAGAAAAGCAGTACCTTTGCACAAACAGAAGCCGCCAAGCCTCTCAACGATGCTCAAATGTGCGGGTCGTTTTATTTTTATACAATGAGCAACAGAATCCCATTCCATGCTCACACGGGTCTGTCCCCCCTCTATGTTATGATTTTCGTTTGAGACAAAAAGCCAATGGAACAGCGATTCAATAAGTCTGACTGCGGCATCGACCTGCAGACGCTGCACGAGTTTTGCCAGCGGGAGGGCAAGATGATTGACTACCGCAAGGGCGAGCAGTTTGAGCGCGAGGGCGACCTGGCTCGGTGGTTTGCATACGTGGAGCACGGATGCTTCAAATATGTGACGCGGGGCCTGAGCGACGGGCGCGACCACCTCACGTGGTTCTCTTTTGAGGGCGAGTTCGTGGCCGACTGCCCGAGTTTTCTGTCTGGCCAACCCTCGCAGGCTACCATCGAGGCCATGATGCCCAGCCGTGTGTGGAGGGTCAGCAGTGAGGAACTGATACAGTTCTTCCACCGGAACATCAAGAACATGGAACTGCGCGCCCTTGCCTCCGAGCACATACTCAGCCAGTACAAGGCACGTTATCTGGACTTCCACTGCGCCACGCCCAGCGAGCGCTACGACCAGTTGCTCCGTCGCTGTCCCGGCATCGTGCAGCATCTGCCGCTCAACGCCATCGCCTCGTTCCTCAACGTCACGCCGCAGATGCTCTCCCGCATCCGCAAAGCCGCCTTATTCACGTAAAAACTCTGAAACAAGTTTCATACTTTCACCCTCGGCGACCACTTTTTGGGTCTCGCCGAGGCTTTTTCGCATGGTTTTCCGTAACTTCGCGACGCAAATCGTATAAAAAAGATTATTAGATTCACATGTTAGAACCGGTATTCATTACTTTAGTAGTAATCTTTGTCGTCTATCTTTTGTATCAAAGGAAGAAGCGGAAGGAGCAGCAGATGGGGGAGGAATTGGACGACCTCATCAAAGCCAACGACTGGCAGGGGGTCAGCCGTATATTGCGCAAACAACTTATCATCTGGGGACTCCTCGCTGTCATAGCAACGGCTATTGGAATTATATCGTTTATACAGGGAAAACCGAGATTTGGGATATCATTAGGAGCGGCATTTTTCATTTGGCGTGTTATCCAACTGGCACGGCTTTATCGCACTTCACGAGACAACGAACGATGGCTTCAAGAGGAAGCGGAAGGGCAACAAACAATTGAAGAACAGATAGCCCGTATACAGGCGATGTTGAGTGGATGCAACGTCACTCGCGTTAGAGACGGAATCACACCAGAAGCCTTGATGGAGATGTGGAAGGAGACCCGTGAGCGTGGAAAGCGGGAGGGATTCTGTCCTGTCCTACTGCTGGTAGATAGCAATTTCGTGGAAAGCATGGACGATGATACCGTTGAGGATAGAGAACGCTTCAGACAATGGCAGTACCAGATGCTCAACGCTCCTGTGGCTGACGGTCATACCCTGCTGAAAGAACGTTTTGAGAGTCTGAAATCGGATTATGAAACAGATTGCGACTGGCAAACAGACATTGTAGGTACTGCGCAGATCTGCGAGGCGGTGAACGACTTCTCCTCTTTTGATGGTCATTTCCTACTTGCCGAGATTCCTGTCAATGAGCCGTGGCAGATATTCGCCTACTTTCCTTTTGCCGGTTGGAACGACTGCCCGTCGGCAGAAGAGCACATGGCCGTAGCCAAATATTGGTATGAGAAATACGGAGCCGTGGTGGCCTGCATGACGACTGACACCATAGCATACCATGTGCCGAAGCCTGTCAATGCAGATGATGCTATGACACTGGCCGAGGAACAATTCGCGTATAGCGAAGACGTCCTGCAAGACTTCGGCAACCTTTCTACACTTGCAGAGATGGATAAACAATCTTCTGTTTGGAGCATCTGGTGGGATTAGCGGAGTTAAAATCGGGAGCTATGGCAAAAAGAGGTTCGACTATAATAATCTTTATCGTGGTGGTCATGTTGACCTCCGCACAAACAACTCAATCTATGAAAGAAGACCATCAAGAAACGATTCCGCAGTATTCTTACACAGAAAAGGAATTGGAAAAAGTCTCGGCTTATATTGAACGACAGTACGGAGACTATGAGGAGGTGATGCACGAGATGGTGTCACCTGACATCCACTGTGACATTG
>JAGBJJ010000092.1 GCA_017934525.1 Prevotella sp. | reverse complement strand
GCCATCAAGGAATGCAGCAACATCGAGGCCGAGGACTGCCGTTTCTGGGGCAAGTACCCCTTCTGGCATGTGCACGGCTTCAAAATCAACCGCTGTCAGTTTGACGTGGGCGCCCGCTCGGCCCTGTGGTACTGCGACCACATGGACATGCGCAACACCGTTATCGACGGCCCGAAGATGTTCCGCGAGATGCACGACATGTATCTGGAGAACGTGGTGGTGAACGATGCCGACGAGACGTTCTGGCGCTGCCAGAACATAGAGGCACGCAACCTGGAACTCCATGGCGGCACCTATCCCTTCATGTTCTCGGAGAACATCAAAATCGACGGTCTGAAGTGCGACGCCAAATACATCTTCCAATACTGCAAGAACATCGAGCTGCACCATGCTGAGATTACCACGAAGGACTCGGTGTGGGAGTGCGAAAACGTCACCATCTACGACTCGGTGCTCGACGGCGAGTATCTGGCCTGGCACTCGAAGAACGTGCGCCTCGTCAACTGCCAGCTGAAGGGCGAGCAGCTGCTCTGCTATGCCGACCACCTGGTGCTCGAGAACTGCACCTTCGACCCCTCGTGCGACCGTGTGTTTGAATACAGCGACGTAGAGGCCGACATTCGCGGCCACATCGAGAATATCAAGAATCCCCGCTCAGGCCATATCGTGGCCGACTCCATCGGCTCGGTCACCATCAACGAGAACATCAAGCAGCCCGCCAACTGCATCGTCGAGGTGAGGAAAGCCTGAGGCTAACAAACCGACAGTAAGCCCGCCATACATGACTATCAAGAAGGTTCTATTGCTCGCTGCCCTCATCATGCTTTGGGCTGCCTGCAGCCACCAGTCTACCAACAGAGCACGTGTGGAACAACTTATCACCGACTCGGAGCACATGCTCGACTGCGACAACATCGACTCTGCATGGGTGCTCTTGGAGCGGGCTTACGACTATGCCGACGACAACGAATCGAGGGCCGTGGCACTGCTGGCCATGTCGCGCCACCACAACATGATGGACCGGGCCGACTCGGCCCTCAGCTGTCTGCAAAGAGCTCACGACGATTTCTCTCAGGCTCCCGACTCGCTGCAGGCTCAGTACTATGCCGAGCTGTCGGCCACCTATAACGTCATGGGCGACATGTCGGCTGCGGTAGAATGGGCGCAGCGTGCCCTGCCCCTGATAAAGCGCTATGGCACCAGCGAGGACTATGCCATCATGTGCGGCAACACCGGCATCGCCTACCGGCGCTTGGGGCAGAACGACTCGGCTGCCGTCTGCTACCAGCAAGGTCTGGCTACCGCCCTCAGCGCCGCCGACTACGCCAGCGAAGCCTATCTGGCCAATAACCTCTCCGTGCTATATAGTGAGATGGGCCGTCCTGACGAGAGCCTGCTCTATGCTGACAAGGCCGTCGCCGCTGCCACCAAGGCTGGCGACGACGTGGAGCGCCTGTCGGCCCAGGCCAACAAAGGCATCGCGCTGCTGATGAGCCATCGCGACGACGAGGCCGTCGGTCTGCTCACCGCCACCTTCGAGGCGGCCGACAGCACCGACAGCACGCCGCTCAAGCTCAAGACCATCAACTACCTGCTGAAGGCCCTGGCCGGGCAGCCCGCCTCGCCCGCCGTGAGCCGCTACCTGCAGCGGGGCGAGGAGATTGCCGCACAGCTGCCGCCCGGCAACACCGCCGCCGCCGGCATCTTGGAGTCGCGCATGATTATCCTCACCGAGCAAGGCCGCTATCAGGAAGCCCTGCAGACCATCGACCGCCTGGAGCAGCTCATGCAGCTGCAACAGGTCATACCCCCGCATAAACTCCTGTCGCAGAAGAGCCGCTGCCTCGCCGCTCTGGGCCACCACGCTGAGGCCTACCGCCTGCTGACGGAGGCTGATGCCCTGGCCGACTCGCTGCGCAGCAACGAGAACGAGCGCCGCCTCGATGAACTCACTACCAACTACCGCGTGATGGAGAAGGAGGTGCAGGTAGCTCAGCTCGAGGCCCGCCAAGCCCGCAGCCAGCGCAGCATCGTCCTGCTGACGGCGGCACTGGTGCTGCTGGCCGCCGTGGTGGCCCTCATGGTCCTAAGCATAAGACAACGGCGGCAGCAAGCCCTGGTACGCGAGACACGCAAATACGTGGAGGGCATTGAGCAGGAGCGCTCACGCTTTGCCCACGAACTCCACGACGGTGCCTGCAACGAGCTGCTCGCCATCGGCATGCAGCTGCGCACGCCGGGCACCGACAGCGAGGCCATCTGCCGCCAGGTGAGCACCCTGCGCACCCACCTGCGCCAGCTGTCACACGAGCTGATGCCCCCGCAATTCGTGCAGGGTGTCACCCTCATCGATGCCGTGGCCCACTACCTAAGCCAAATCGGGGCACCTGCCATCAGCTTCCATGCTGACGACGCTCCCTGGCAGCAACTGCCGGCCAACACCAGCTACCAGCTCTACCGCATCGTGCAGGAGGCCGTCGGCAACATCATTACCCACCAAGGTGAGCAGGCCCGCGCCACCGTCGACATGCAATATGACGGCGCCAACCCTCGGCTCACCATCGTCTCCACCGAGCAGGCCACGCCAGGCGATGGCTCGGGCATAGGCCTGCAGTCGATGGCCGACAGAGCTGCCAGCATCGGCTACAGCCTCAGCACAGCCCGCGAAGGTGACACCTGGACGCTGACCATTTCGAAAAACTGAACCTGCAACGACTACGGCTTTCCGTAGTTTTTAGGCATAAATAATCATTTTCACTACCTGCGGACGCCCCTCTTTCCTGTTTTTTTATTACCTTTGCCACACATGAACATCATTACACGACAACAGAAAAATGATGAGCATACGGCAAAGGCAACACTGCTCATCATCGATGACCATGAAATCGTTGCCCTGGGTCTGAAGACGCTCATGGGCAATACGGCAGCTTTCGCCGACATCGATTGCGCCACCACCGCACGCCAGGCTCTGGAACTCAGCGTCGGCCACTCCTACGACGTCTTTATTATCGACGTGGAGCTGCCCGACATGTCAGGCATCGAGCTTGTCAAAAGCCTCAAGGCTCTTTCGCCCGACAGTGCTTTCATCTTCCACACCATCCACGACGAACTGTGGACACTGCGGCAGATGGTAGCCTGTGACGTGAATGCCATCGTCATGAAGAACGAGGACACCACCGAGCTGCTCACCGCCATCAGCAGCGTGCTTGACGGCAACAACTACTTCAGTCCCCACTTCCGCGACTGCTGCGAGCAGATGGAGCGCTATCAGCCCCTCTCCGACCGCGAGCGTGAGATTCTGAAGCTCATCGCCGAGGGCCTCATGACGAAGGACATTGCCGACCGCCTCTTCGTCTCGCCCAACACCATCGAGTTCCACCGCAAGCGCATCATGCGCAAGCTCGGCGTCACCAACATGGCGCAGCTCGTCAAGGAGGGCATTGCCAAGGGATACATCAAAGTGAAACGATAAATCACAAAAACATGAAACGAATCTTCTTCGCACTCGCCCTCATCATGGGCATGCAGGCACAGGCTCAGCACATATGGAACGGAACGGCCGATAAAGAGCTGCCAGGCAATGGGTCGCAAACCAATCCATACCTTATTTCCACCCCAGAGCAGTTAGCCGGATTGGCAGAGATGGTCAACGTTGACCGTCAGGACTTTGCCGGCAAGCACTTCCGTCTCACACAGGACATATACCTCAACTCCTTTGCTGAAGGCACCGACACCCTGATGTGGACGCCCATCGGACAGATATTCATGGACTGGCAGACAACCGACACATGCGCTTTCCGCGGTTCGTTCGATGGTGGAGGACACACCATTCATAACATCTACTATGCCGGCGGCATGGGTTGGGGCTCCGATTGGGATCCTTACGCCTGGAACAGCGACATCACTCAGCTTGACCTGAGCGTATTCTACAAAGCCCTGTTCGGCGTAGTGGACAGCGGAACAATTGAGAACGTGCACATGTCAGGCGGCATGATGTCGGCCTTGTCACAAGCTATGCTGGTAGTGTCCGTCCAGAACGGGAGTACAATTCGCAACTGCCACGTGGAGGGCACATTGAGGAGCTCGAGTGAAGGCACAGAGATGGCCGGTCTTGCCTATGACAACCATGGTCTTATTGAGAACTGCAGCGCTAATGTGACGACATGGGGATACCGCGCAGCACCCATTGCGGTGAATAACCATGCGGACGGCGTAATCCGCAACTGCGTGGCCCAGGGTGAGGTGAACATCACTTGTCATGCCGTGGGTTCTGGCTTTGTCTGTAACAACGAGGGGTTAATTGAGCAAAGCGAAAGCCGCACTGACATTACGGCAAAGTTGGGAAAAAATGCAGGACGCGAGAATTCTCTCAGTGCCACAGGGTTCGTCGAGAAAAACTCAGGCATCATACGTGAATGCACGGCTCACGGAAAACTCTCCACCGACAATACGCCTATCTTTGCCTCTGACATAAGCGTGGTGGCAGGCTTCTGTATGACCAATACCGGCCGCATTGAGTCATGTTATGCCGCCGGCGAGTATAAGGACAACAGCGCGGGGAATTATCCTGCCAAGATGGTAATGTTTGTCCGTGACAATGGGATAGTAGCCAACCATACATATGAAACTCCACAAACGGGCATCATTGTCAACAGTTTTGCGGCAGGCAGCATAAGTCCTTATCTTCAGCCGGTTTCGTTGGCATGGGAAAGTAACACCTTTGTATTCCATGCCACATTCCACAACGAAGACAACAGCGCCAATTATGAGCTTGCTGCACCCGGCATGGAGGTTAACTGCTATTGGCGCAGCGATGGCATACCAGCTACGGACAATGCTTTAGGCGCTCAGGATAGCTGGTCGGCCCATGAAGTCACGCTGGCCTACATGCAAAGCCAGGCTTTTGTGGATACGTTGAACCGTGTGGCCAAGCTGATGGGCACAAGCCAGTGGGAATATCGTCCCGGCCAGCTGCCACGAGCCACGGGCGTCCGCACAAAGGACGTTGCTGCCACACACTTTTTTGACGGAGGTGCTGGAACCAAGGAAAATCCATATCTTGTGGGCACCAAGGAACAGTTACAGAATGTGGCATGGCTCACCAACCATGGTTATGATTTCCGTGGTGAATACCTGCTTCAGACAGCAGACATCGCGTTGAACGCCCCGAGAGAGCAATGGGGTGAGCAGATGCCCACACAATGGGAACCCATAGGAGCCACCCTTGTGCATCCACGCTGCAACGGCAAGTGGAGCTACTATTTCCGTGGCAACTATGATGGCGGTTTCCATGAGGTGCAGAATATGTATATTGACAATCTGAGCACCCTGCAAGGTCTGTTCGGCAATATAAGCCAGCGCTATAACAGCGTCATCCGCAACCTCGGTGTCGCAGGTGCCTACGTTCACGCGTGCAGCGGAGGCATATTGGCAGGCTATATAGGCGCCGGGGCTCATGTCATGCAATGCCACGTCTCAGGCGAGGCCATGCACGTGGGTGATCAGAGCGGATACATAGGTTCGTTTGCTTCAGACAAAGGTGCATACGTGCTGATGCTAAACTGTATGAGCAGTGCAGAGGTGAACGGCGAGGGCGCTTTCGTAGGTAACGTCTGGACCAGCTATGGCAGTCAGATAGTCAATGCCCTCTACACTGGCACAAGCGAGGTAAGTGGCCCCGACATGGCATTTGAAAAGAAAGAGAACTGCTTTATGGTTGGCGAAGAATCTGAAGCCGACGGTGAGGGCGGCAACACTATTAGAAGGTCGGTTGAGTGGCTGCAATCGGCAGCGTGCGTGAACACGCTCAACGATGCCGTGAGCCGCTGGAATGCCGAGCATGCTGACGACCCCGACCTACAGCTGAACTACTGGCAGATGCGCAGCGGCGACTACCCTTGTGTATCGGCCAATGAGGCATACACACCCGACGTGGCCATCACCTTCCAGAGTAATGGCGGTACGGCTCTGCCCACTCGCCACATAGAGAAAGGAAGCAAGGTGGTGGTGCCCACACGTCCCACCAAGGAGGGGCAAGTCTTTGCCGGATGGTATAAGGACGAGCTGCTGACTCAGTTCTTCGACTTCGAAACGGAACAGCCCACATCTGACCTCACGCTCTATGCCAAGTGGATAAAGAACGACATCAACGACTACGACCTGACGCCCTTCAGCAACAAGTTTGCTACCTCGTTCCACGTCAAGACCGCCGCACAGTTGCGTGGATTCGCAGCCCTGGTAAACGGCATTTATGATGCCGATGGCAATCTGACCACTGCCCCCAACGACTTTGAAGGCAAGACCGTGGTCTTGGACAACGATGTCTTCCTGAACGACACCACCGACTGGGCTTTCTGGGGTCATAATGCCTACGCTGTGACATGGATACCCATTAAGGGGTTTAAGGGCCTGTTCGACGGTCAAGGACACGTCATATACGGAATGTTTATCAGTGCTGAAGCTATACCTATGCCTTACTGCGAAGAGACAGAAAACTATGGTCTGTTCAGCTCAATAGGTGCCAGCGGGTGCACAGTCACCGGCGTCGGCATCAAGGCCTCGGCTATTGATTTGCAGCGGCACGATGACATTTATGGCAATGTTGAAATTGGAAACATGGCCGGATTCTTGTTGGGTTTCCTTGAGGGAGAGAACAACGCGGTGGAGAAGAGTTTTGCCGAAGGACGTATGGTCTGTCCGGACAACAAAAACTGGAATGGCTATGTGGCAGGCCTCGTCGGTCAAGAGAGAGGAAAGGATAATCATATCAGCAATTGCTATTCGCACGTCACTATTGAGCATGCCGGAAACAATTCTCATGCAGGCAGTATGGCAAACATCCTGTATGGCGTATTGTATGGGAGCAAAAACTGCGTCGTGACCAACTGCTACAGTGCCGACCGCAGCTACAATGGATTTGACGCAGGTTCCTATGCGAGCAGCACATACTACGACAAGGAACTGGTCATCAACCAGAAGGCCAAAGGCGGAAAGATGACTGCCGAGATGAAGGCCAAGGCCACCTATGTGGATTGGAACTTTGACGAGACATGGGGACGCAACGATGCCATCAACGACGGCTACCCCTACCTGCGCCAGTTCTATCCCGATACACCGGCTGACAGCGAAGACCCGATAGTCGTCACCGGCATCTATCTGGAGGAAGCTGACCAGGAGGTGACCGTTTTTGTGGGTGAGACGCTGCAGCTGCACGCCCACGTGCTGCCTGAGAACGCTGTAAACCAGAACCTGAAGTGGGAGATTTTAACCAAACAAGGCAGCAACCCGTCACTAACCATCGACCAGAACGGACTGCTCACCGCACTACGTAAGAGCACTGGCTACTACACAGTAAAGGTGACCAGCGAGTGGGGCGAGTACTCAGCCCAGTGCCGCGTGGTCATTAAGGAACGACAATATGCCCAGAGCGTCAACTTCAGCAAATCAACCGCCACAATGACCATTGGCGACACGTTCCAGTTTGAAGGCTACGTACTCCCTTACGATGCCACGGACAAAGGCCTGACGTGGACATCAAGCAATGAGAACATTCTCACCGTCACGGCTGAAGGGCTGGTCACTGCCGTAGGCGTTGGCACTGCCAACATCACCATCACTGCCAAAGACCAGACCAACGTGGAGAACGGCACCGTCGCTGCAGCAGCACTGACCAAGACCATGAAAGTACAAGTGCTGCCCGTCTATGTGACGAGCATGCAATGGGTGGAAGAGCCTGCCACCGAAATGTATGTAGGCGACGAGCAACAGCTGGCTGTCAACCTGCAGCCAGAGAATGCTACCGATCAGAGCGTGACATGGCGCTCCAGCAACACCAAGGTCCTTACAGTCTCTGAGCATGGCCTGGTCACAGCTGTGGGCAAGGGTGTCGCAGACATCTATGCCACAGCCAATACGAGCCGAAATGCATCTGGCCAGCAATGTCAGTTGAAGGCACGCATCACCGTGACCTACGCCCAGCCTGAAAGCATCGATATCAATGAAGGCGACCTGGAAATGGAGGTGGGCGAAGAGAAGCAACTCACCGTGACCATACTGCCTGCCAATGCTGACCAAACGGTGAAATGGAGAAGTAGCTGGTTTGGCGTCTCCGTCAGCAGCACTGGCTTAGTCTCCATGAAGCGTCAGCCCTCAAATCCCGTCACCATCACGGCGACAACCGTTAACGGGCTCCAAGCCAGCATCACTGTAACTTTCAAACAGTTTAATGCAATCCATGGCATCCAAAGTAATGAGCAGCAGGGCGAATGGGTTACCGTTGACGGCCGCAAGCTGATGACGCTACCATCTAAGCGAGGTATCTACATCCGCAATGGGGAAAAGATTATAATCAAATAACATAGATAAACTGATGAAGAACGCAATAGATTTGCCATCATAGCCTGGATGGTACGGCGAACCTGGCAAGAGCTATGGCAACACAGCGGCAAACCGAGTCGCAGGCTTTATCCGCAAAAACACGAATTTCTCAACTTTGTCAACTGCAAGTTTGGGGAATTCGTGTTTTTTCTTTATCTTTGCATCCATATTCACATGCCACCAGGACCTGCATGCAATGCACGGCCCACGCGGCGGGAACCATAAAAACATCTATTATATGAACAAATTTGATTTCGACACACCACAGCAGCGGCGCGGCACCGGCTGCGTGAAGTGGGACGAAGTGCCCGAGGGATTCTCGGCCGAGGAGATGCGCGACGTCATACCCATGTGGGTGGCCGACATGGACTTCGCCGTGGCGCCGGCCATACAAGAGGCCGTCAGCCGACGCGCCGCGCATCCCGTCTTCGGCTACACCATGGTGGGCGACGACTACTACGAGGCCGTCATTGCGTGGTTCCGCCGGCGCCACCAGTGGACCATCCATCGCGAGGAGATACTCTACACCACGGGCGTCGTGCCCGCCATGTCGGTGGCCATCAAGGCGCTCACCATGCCCGGCGAGCGGGTGCTCATCCTCTCGCCAGACTACAACTGCTTCTTCTCCTCCATCCGCAACAACGGCTGCGAGGTGGCAGAGAGCGTTCTTAAAAGAGGAGCACTTAACTTTGAAGTTGACTGGGCCGACTTCGAGGCGAGGTGTGCCGACGAGAAATGCACCGTCTTCCTGCTCTGCAACCCGCACAACCCCACGGGGCGCGTGTGGACCCGCGAGGAGCTCACCCGCATGAACGACATCTGCCTGCGCCACGGCGTGAAGGTGGTATCCGACGAGATTCACTGCGAGCTCATCATGCCCGGCCACCGCTTCCAGCCCTTTGCTGCCGCGAGCGAGGCGTGCAGGCAGAACAGCGTCATCCTGAACTCACCCTCGAAGTCGTTTAACATCGCCGGGCTGCAGACGGCTAACATCATCTGCGCGCAGCCAGAGTGGCGCCGGCGACTCAACCGCGCCGTCAATATCAATGAGGTATGCGACCTCAACCCCTTCGGTCCTGTGGCACTCGTGGCCGCCTACAACAAGAGCGAGCAGTGGATTGACGAGCTCTGCCAGTATCTGTGGCAGAACTACCTGGCGCTGTGCGACTTCATCGCCCGCGAACTGCCGCAGCTGCACGTATGCCCGCTGGAAGGCACCTACCTGCCTTGGGTCGACGTGTCGGAGCTGGGCGTGCCCGTCGAGCAGCTCTGCGAACATCTTCTTCGCGAGGGCAGGGTGTGGGTCAACCCCGGCACGATGTACGGCCCCGAGAGCGGCCGCGGCTACATCCGCCTGAACATTGCCTGCCCCCGCCAGCAGCTCATGGAGGGCCTGCAACGCATGGCCGACACTATAAATGGCAACAAACAATAACCTAAAAACACTCATAGATTTATGGAAGAAGAAATCAAGACTCAGTTGCCGGAGAATGCATTCAGGGAACTGAAAGAAGGAGAACAGTATGAACCGCTGATGTCGCCCTCGGGCAACTATCCTGAGGTGAACGCATGGTCAGTGACGTGGGGTGTGCTCATGGCCATCCTCTTCTCGGCTGCCGCAGCCTATCTGGGACTGAAGGTGGGCCAGGTGTTTGAAGCCGCCATCCCCATTGCCATCATCGCCGTGGGCGTGTCGACGGCTGCCAAGCGCTCAAAGGCGCTGGGCGAGAACGTCATCATACAGTCTATCGGCGCCTGCTCGGGCGCCGTGGTGGCCGGTGCCATCTTCACGCTGCCCGCCATCTACATCCTGCAGGACCGCTTCCCTGAGATGTCGGCCTCGTTCATGAAGGTGTTCATGGCCTCGGCCCTGGGCGGCTGTTTAGGCATTCTGTTCCTCATCCCCTTCCGCAAATACTTCGTCAGCGAGATGCACGGCAAGTATCCCTTCCCCGAGGCCACGGCAACGACGCAGGTGCTCGTCAGCGGCGCTAAGGGCGGCGACCAGGCCAAGCCGCTGGTGCTGGCCGGACTCGTGGGCGGACTCTATGACTTTATCGTGTCGACCTTCGGCTGGTGGAACGAGGTGGTGACCACGCGCATGGTGGGTTTCGGCGAGATGATTGCCGACAAGGCCAAGCTGGTGTTCAAGGTGAACACATCGGCCGCCGTGCTCGGCCTGGGCTACATCATCGGCCTGAAGTACGCCATGTTCATCTGCCTGGGCTCGCTGTTCATCTGGTGGCTCGTGGTGCCCGCCTTCGGCCTGCTGTACCACGACCAGGTGCTCGTCATCGGCAGTGCTGCTGCCACGGTGCCCGTAGGCGAGATGTCGCCTGAGGCCATCTTCACCACCTATGCCCGCTCTATCGGCATCGGCGGCATCGCCATGGCCGGCATCATCGGCATCATCAAGTCGTGGGGCATCATCAAGAGCGCCGTCTCGCTGGCAGGCAAGGAGCTCAAGGGCGGTGCCACGGCCGACACGAAGAACCAGCCTCGCACGCAGCGCGACCTCTCGTTTAAGTTTATTGCCATCGCCTCGCTCACGGCACTGGCCATCACGTTCATCTTCTTCTGGTTCGGCGTGATGCACAACCTCTGGTTTGCCGTTGTCAGCATCCTGCTCGTCACGGTCATCGCCTTCCTCTTCACCACCGTGGCTGCCAACGCCATCGCCATCGTGGGCTCCAACCCCGTGAGCGGCATGACGCTCATGACGCTCATCCTGGCCTCCGTCGTGCTGGCCGGCGTGGGCCTGAGCGGCACCGAGGGCATGGTGGCCGCACTCATCATGGGCGGCGTGGTGTGTACGGCCCTCTCAATGGCCGGCGCCTTCATCACCGACCTGAAGATAGGCTACTGGCTGGGCACGACGCCGCGCAAGCAGGAGTCGTGGAAGTTCCTCGGCACGCTCATCTCGGCGGCTACCGTGGGCGGCGTCATCATGCTGCTCAATGAGACCTACGGTTTCTCGTCGGGCGAACTGGCTGCCCCGCAGGCTAACGCCATGGCAGCCGTCATAGAGCCCGTGATGAACGGTCAGGGCGCTCCGTGGCTGCTCTACGGCATCGGCGCCGTGATAGCACTCATCCTGACGTTCTTCAAGCTGCCTGCCCTGCCCGTGGCCCTCGGCATGTTCATCCCCCTGCAGCTGAATATCCCCCTGCTCGTGGGCGGTGCCGTCAACTGGTATGTCACCAGCCGTTCGAAAGACAAGGACGTGAATGCTGCCCGCGGCGAGCGCGGCACGCTCATCGCCAGCGGCTTCATCGCCGGCGGCGCACTGATGGGCGTGGTGAGTGCACTGATGCGCTTCGGCAACCTCAACTTTGTCTCGGCCGAGTGGATGGCCAATCCGCTCTCGGAGCTTTGCGCCCTCGTAGCCTACGTGCTCCTCATCTGCTACTTCATCAGAGCTTCGAAGGCTGCAAAGTAATTCCTCTCGCTGCCTACCAACACAAGGCACCGATGGCGAACGTTGTCGCCATCGGTGCCTTCTCTTTTAACCGCACTAATCTTTTCTTTCTACCGGCGCCAATGAGTCCTGTCGTATGTCACGAAGAGCCTTATCGCCGACAGCGAGGGGGCGCAGCCACTCTCCTGCCGCCCTGGTGGATGTAAAAAAGGAAGGTGGGCTGGAAGTGCTCTGTCAGCAACTTCCGGCCCACCTTTGAGTGGCAACGCGGCTTATCACCTTATTACATATAAGCGCGTGCGTATTATTAAGTTGTCTACTTCGTCTCAGCGACAACCTCCTCCTCGCGAATCTTGCGACCCATGGTGAGCAGAGCCGTAGGAGCAGCGATGAAGATTGACGACAGTGTACCGAAGACCACACCGAGAATCATGGCGAAGGAGAACGAGCGGATGCTGTCGCCACCAAGGAAGAAGATGGTGAGCAGCACGACGAGCGTCGTCACCGACGTGTTGATGGTACGGGCCAGCGTCTGGTTCAGCGAATCGTTGAACAGCTGCTGACGGTCGCGCTTCGGATAGAGATGGATGTTCTCGCGGATACGGTCGAACACCACCACCTTATCGTTGATAGAGTAACCAATCACGGTCAGGATAGCACCGATGAACGTCTGGTCTACCTCGAGCGACCAGGGCACGATGTGGTGGAGCAGCGAGTAGAAGCCGATGACCACCAGGGCATCGAAGAACAGGGCTACAATAGAACCGATAGAGAAGGCCACGTTGCGGAAGCGCACGAGGATGTAGAGGAAGATGAAGAACAGGGCGAGGATGACGCTGACCACAGCACCACGGGTGATGGTCTTAGCCACCGACGGACCCACCTTCGACGACTCGATGATCGAACCGCCTTCGCGCACGTCAGGATTCTTAAACGACTCGATGTTTTCCTGAGCCACCAGACCGGCACCCTTCAGGGCGTTGTAGAGAATAGTCTCGGCCTCGTCGTCGACGGTCGGGTCGTTCGACGTAATCTTCCAGTTGGTCGAGATACGCACGGTCTTCTCAGAAGCAGCACCCAGGGCGATAACGCTGGTGTAGGCCACCTTGCCTTCGTCCTCGGTGAACACGTTGCTCACCACTTCGCGCACCTCCTCGACGGGCACCTGCTTGTCGAGCGTCAGCACATAGTTGCGACCACCGGTGAAGTCGATTGAGCGGTCGAGCCCACGAACGAAGAAGCTGCCCAGGAATACGAGGGCTGCAACGGCCCAGATAGAGTACGACACCTTATACTTCGACATGAAGTTGATGTGCATGTTCTGCATCAGGTTCTTCGAGAACGAAGTGGTGAACGTCAGGTTCTGCCACTTGTCCTTCTTCATCTGACGGTCGTAGATCAGGCGCGTCATGAAGACGGCGGTGAAGAACGATACGCAGATACCGATGATCAGCGTGGTGGCGAAACCACGGATAGGACCAGTACCGAAGACATAGAGGATGATACCGGTTATCAACGACGTCAGGTTAGAGTCGAAGATGGCCGAGAAGGCGTTAGAGTAACCCAGGTTGAGTGCCTCCTTGATGTTCAGGCCCTTGCGCAGCTCTTCCTTGGTACGCTCATAGATCAGCACGTTGGCGTCGACGGCCGTACCCAGCGTGAGCACGATACCGGCAATACCCGGCATGGTCAGAGCGGCCTGGAACGAAGCCAGGATACCGAGCGTGAAGAAGAGGTTGAAGAGCAGGGCCATGTTGGCCAGCATACCGGGAATCCAGTTGTAGAGCAGCACCATGACGCACATCAGCAGCACGAAAGCCACCACAAACGAGACGGCACCCTGCTTGATGGACTGTGCACCCAGCGTAGGACCAACCACCTGCTCCTGCACGATGCGGGTCGGGGCGGGCATCTTACCTGAGTTCAGCGTGTTGGCCAGGTCCTTGGTGTCGTCGATGGTGAAGTTACCCGAGATCTGCGAGTTGCCGCCGGTGATCTCCTGGTTGACGCGGGGAGCGCTATAGACGGCGTCGTCGAGCACGATGGCGATAGCCTTATCAATGTTCATCTTCGTCAGGTTAGCCCATGTGCGGGTACCTTCGGCATTCATCTGCATCGAAACGACGGGCTGGCTCATCTGGTCAAACTCATCCTTGGCGTTGGTGATCACCTCACCAGCCAGCGGAGCCTTGCCCGAGGGGTCGGTCACCTTGATGGCATAGAGGGCATAGATTTCAGCCTTCACGTCTTTCATGCGCTCGGCCTTGGCGCCCCAGAGAAGCTTCAGGTCGGTGGGGAGCACCTTCTTGGCCACATCGCTGTAGATGACCTTGTTGATGTCGGCCGTATCATGAGCGTTGGCATAGCCCACCATGGCCAGGCTAGCGAAGCGGGTGTCGAGCATCACGAGGGGGTTCTGCTTCTTCAGGCGCTCCAGCTCCTCGTCGCTCGTAGCATTGTCGATGTCTTTCTTGGCCAGTTTGGCAGCCAAGTCGCTCTGAGCCTTGGCGGTGTCGGCAGCAGCCTCAGCCACGTCAGCGGCAGCCTCGGCCACCTTTGTGGTGTCGGCAGCAGCGTCGGCCGTGCCCTGATGGCTCATCTCAGCAGCATAGGCGCTGCTCAGCTGATTGAGATAAGGAATGATTTCCTGGGCATTGAACGTCTCCCAGAACTCCAGGTTTGCACTACCCTGAAGCAGTTTACGCACGCGCTCCGGCTCTTTCACGCCAGGCATCTCGACCATGATGCGCGACTGTCCCTCGAGCTTCTGGATGTTGGGCTGCACCACGCCGAACTTATCCACGCGGTTGCGCACCACATTCTCAGCATTGTCGATGGCGCTCTGCACCTCAGCGCGCAGGGCTTTCTCCACATCGGCGTCGCTGCTGTTGGTGAACACTTTGTCCTTCAGCTGCTGGGTAGCGAAGATAGAGGCCAGCGAGCGGCCGCCACCTTCCTTCTTCCACTGGTCGATGAAGAGCGAGATGAAGTCGCTCTGGCTCTTCTCTTCATCCTTCTTAGCCTGCTCCAGGGCCTTGCGGTAGCCTGCATCCTGCTTGTGGTCGGCCAGCATGTCGACGATGTCGGGCACGCTGACTTCGAGAATCACGTTCATACCGCCCTTCAGGTCAAGGCCGAGGCCAATTTCCATTTCGCGGCACTCCTTGAGGTTGTAGGTCCAGAGATACACCGGAGTGTTCATGACCGAATCGAGATACGCCTGTCCTGCCTTCTCATCCATGGCCGCAGCCTTGCCCTCGTGGTAGCGAGTGACGAACGAGAAGGAAAGATAGAAGATGCAGACGAGCATCAGCGCGACTGCAATAAACTTTACAATTCCTTTGTTTTGCATTTTGGTTTGTTATTTATATATTATTTGTTTACGCGCAATTTAGCTTGCAAATATAGCGATTTTTTTACACTACGGAAAATTTTCAGCTGATTTTCGTTCATTTTTTAAGGTTTATCTACCATTTTAAGCCATGAAATCAGCGGATAATGGTCGCTGGCGTCCATTTTCGAATCGATTTCACACCTGATGGGGATGAAGTGGCTGGAGCACATCATGTGGTCGATGCGGAAGTAGAAGCCTTTCTGATTATATGACAAACCGAGGCCGCTTCCACTCTCCACGAAGCAGTCGGTGAGCCCTTTGGCAATGGTTCGCCGGGCATAGGAAATGGGGGTGTCGTTGAAGTCGCCACAGACAATGATGGGATAGCGGCTGTGCGCTTCTACATAGCTGTGCACGGCAAGTGCTTGCGGTGCCCTTTCGGCCATGCGCTCACTGATTTTATTGACGAGCAGGCGAGTCTCCTTGCGTGCCGAGTCGGTCTCCATGTCGCCCTTGAGCACCTCTTTGTAGCGGTTGCGCTCGTCAGGTGTGAGGTGTGTGCTTTCCAGATGGTTGTTGACCACAATGACCGTGTCGCCATCGACGAGCAGGAAGAAGGCCACCGAGCCATTAGTGTCGGAGCCGTATTCTATCACTTCGTGCTTCAGTATGGGAAAGCGCGAGTGCATGCCGATAGCGTTGATGTAGGTCTGTTTCACGCTGTTCACGTGCACCGTGTCGTTATAGTCGAACAATTCGGCCAGCCGCTCGAACGGCTTGATCTCACCTACGCCCATGTCTTCCTGCAGGCATACTATATCGGGCTGCAGGCGCTTCAGGTAGGCACAAATGGAATCGAGCGCGTCAGGGTTGCGCCGTGCGTCGAAGCCGGCCACGTTGTACGACACCACCAGCAGGGCATCCTGCGGTGGCTGGGAGACGACGCGCAAAGGGATATAGGTACGTATAGGCACATACGCGAGCGCGAAACCGATGACGGGAATCCACATTCGTCTCCACTTCACGCAGAGCCACAGCAGCAGAAACAACAGGTTGGCCAACAGCAGCAGCGGAAAGGCCATGCCGATGCACGCCAGCATAGGGTGGTTCACCGGGTCGATACGGTCGCTGTAGCCCGTGGCCAGCAGCAACAATATTGTCACCGCGTTAGCGCCGGTGATGATGCTCAGCAGGAACTTTGTGACGATTTTCAGCATAGCATGTCATCAGCGCTCGCGACTGGCTTCGAAGAGACGCTGTTTCTCTTCCTTTGTCAGACTGTCGTAGCCGCTCTTGCGTATCTTGTCGAGTATGGCGTCAACCTCTTGCTGGCGCTGCTGTTTGCGGGCATTATACTCCATGTCGTCCTGGCGCGTGGCTGTCTGGTTGGCGCTCCAGGTGGTTCCGTGGGAGCCGGAGGTTCCGGAGGTTCCGGGTCTTCCGGAGTTTCCGGATGTTCCGGAATTTCCGCCATAGCCGGAACGGCGCGTCCAGCGCTGGAACGACTGGCGGCCACGGCCCAAGTCGAAGGTGCTGCCAGGGTGGCGCTGCCAATAGCGTATGAGCAGGAAGCCGAAAAGCATGCCACCCAAGTGGGCCACATGAGCCACGCCGTCGCTGCCGGTGCGCGATGCCTGGACGGCCATGAACACCTCAAGCGCGGCGTAGATGACCACAAACCACTTGGCCTTGATGGGCACGGGCAGGGGGAAGATGAAGATACGCTCGTTGGGGAATATCATGCCGAAGGCCAACAGGATGCCGTAGATGGCACCCGAGGCACCGATAGTGAGGCCGCCGGGCATGGTGAAGAACTGCACAATTTCCTGCGTGATGCCAGCACCGATGCCACATACAATGTAATAAAAAAGGAATTTTCGGGCACCCCACACATTCTCGATGACGCACCCGAACATCCACAGCGCGAACATGTTGAAGAAGAGATGGGTGAAGCCGCCATGCAGAAACATGTAGGTGACAAACTGGTAGATATGGAAGTCGGGCGAGAAGATATATCTCAACCCACACCATTTTGAGATGTTGTCAACCTGATAATCACTGACGGGGCCCACTATCATCTGAGCCAGGAACACCAGCACATTGATGATGAGCAGATTGCGTGTCACTATTGGTATGCTGCGAAACATGATTTGCTATTTGCTTTTTTAATTATAAACTGTTGCTCGTAAAAACTTTATTTGGCTGCAAAATTACGAAAAATATCTCGTTTATGGCACAAAAAAGCAGTTTAAGGTATTAAATTTTATGAAAAAGCAGATTTTTTCCGTTTTTTTGTTTGTTTTCTAAATTCTTTAGCTTATATTTGCCGTAGATTTCGAGTAAACAATAAAATATTCACCATTTTAACTCACAAAATTATGAACAAGACAGAATTAGTTGAGAAGATTGCAGCTGGTGCTGGCATCTCAAAGGTTGACGCAAAGAAGGCTCTTGATGCAGCCGTAGTAGCAGTGAAAGACGCCCTCATCGCAGGCGACAAAGTAGCTCTGGTGGGCTTCGGCACGTTCAGCGTCAACGAGCGTCCCGCTCGTGAAGGCATCAACCCCGCCACGAAAGCTAAAATCAAGATTGCAGCTAAGAAGGTTGCCAAGTTCAAGGCTGGTGCTGAGCTCGCTGACGCACTGAACTAAGATTCTTTTTGTAAAGAAAACTTCACACACCATGTAATGGTACAAGAGTGGTTCCATCGCAGGAACCGCTCTTTTTTATTGTCCCAATGTTGATTTTCCTGCTTACTGAGTCTGCAAGCACTGCCGCGCCACACAGGCGCTGTCAGGCTGCAGTGATGAACTTAGGCAGGAAGCCACAGCGAGGCCGCGGCACAGGCGTTGCCGCGGCCTCGCTGTGCGGGCGCGCTACACGGGTGCACTCCGTTCTTAATACTCGAACGACGATCCACCGAGGAACTCGCGCAGCAGCGACGTGGGTGGTATCTGGTCTTCGGGTATAGGCCGTATGTAGCGCAGGAACTTGCGCAGCCGGTAGGCCTCGGCATACTCCGGAGCCGACTCGGGCACCTGCTCCAGCACAGGCTCGGCCTGCCTCTTGATGACAGCCAGTTCAAAGAGCATGGCCGTGTTGAACATCTGGTCGGCCCGCTCTTGGTAGGGAAATATCCATTTGTTTTCCCCTCGGCGCACCGACGGCCAGCGGCGTATGGTCTCCTGGGCCGACACACTGCGGTACTTGTGGTCGCGTATAATGCGGCGCAGCAGCCGGTTGTCGGTAGTGGGCACATAGTTGTGGCTGTCGATGAGTATGGTGGTCAGCGCCGATGCATAGACGCGGTACTTCAAATCCTCGGGTATCTGTGCCGTCAGCTCAGGGTTGAGCGCGTGTATTCCCTCCACCACGAGCACCTCGTCGTCGCGCAGCCTCAGCCGCCGCCCGCTACTGACGCTGCGCCCCGTGTGGAAGTCGTAGCGTGGCAGCTCTATCTCCTCGCCCCGGAAGAGGGCTCCCAGCTGCTCGTTGAGCAGTGGCAGGTTGAGGGCATAGATGCTCTCGAAATCGTAGTCGCCCGACTCGTCGCGCGGTGTCTTGTCGCGGTCGAGGAAATAGTCGTCGAGCGATATGGACACGGGCTTGATGCCGTTGGTGACCAGCTGCACGGAGAGGCGTTTGCAGGTGGTGGTCTTGCCGCTCGACGAGGGTCCGGCAATGAGCACCAGCCTCACGCCGCCGTTATCCCACAGGTGGGATGGCAGGTCGCCGTTGGCAGCAGAGGCATAGACGCCGTTCTCTTTTACAGGCCGTCTTCTGGCTATCTCTTCGGCAATCTTAGCTATCTTCTTCTCCTGCAAAGCCTCGCTCACTTGTATGAGCATGCTGCTGTAGCCTTTGTCGATGGCCTCGTTGAGGTCGCCGATGGTGCGCAGCCCCAGCAGGTCCTGCCAGCGGTGGTGCTCCTTGAAGATGCCGAACATCTTGTCTTGGTGCACCAGCTCGCCCAGTTCGTCGGGATGATCGACTGACGGTATGCGCAAGAGCACGCCGTCGAAGTATTTTTCCAGTCCGAAGAGATAGAGCTGGCTGGTGTTGGTGAGCAGGGCGCCATAATAGTAGTCGGCATAGCCGTCGATGTCATAGTATGTGGTGTAGAGCGACCCCTGCGAGCGCAGCAGCTTCACCTTCGAGAAATTCTTACGTTCCTCAAACATGCTGATGGCTTCCTCGGCGGTGGTCTCATGGCGGTGGATGGGCAGGCCCTGGCTGATAATCTCCTGCATGCGTCGGCGCAGACGCCCCACGTCGTCGAGCGACAGGGGCGGACGCGGCTCGCTGGGCTTCGAGCTGTCAGCCAGGCTCAGCGGCAGCAGCTGCAGGTCGACGTAGTAGCCATTTGACACAGGTATGTCGATGCTCACCTTGCAGGGGTCGAACAACTCGTGGGCCGCCTTGCAGAGCACCATGAAGAGGGTGCGCGTGTAAGTGCGCTGCCCCGAGGCCGACCGCATGTCGAGGAACTCCACGTCTTTGTCCTTGTAGGCACGGTAATGCATGCCTTCAATCTTGTTGTTCACGAGAGCCACAATCGGTCCATGGTCCATCTGCAGCCCCATCAGCTGAAACATCTCCTCGAGCGAGCTGCCCATCGGCACATCCCACGACTCGCCATTGTTCTTGCAGCGTATCTTTATATTCTTGTTCATATATAAATATCAATTATTCGACCGCAAAATTACAAATAATCTTCGAAAGCATGCTGCTATTTATGTTTTTTTTATTAATTTTGCAGTCGCAAACAATAATGTAACATTCTTGTAACATGTTAGTCCTCTTCAAACTCCTCGGCTCGTTGGCTCTCCTCATGTTTGGTATGAAAAGCATGAGCGACGCCCTGCAGAAGATGGCAGGCCCGCAGCTACGCCACGTGCTGGGCGCCATGACCACCAACCGCTTCACCGGCATGCTGACCGGTATGTTTGTAACCGCCGCCGTGCAGAGTTCCACGGCCACCACGCTGATGACCGTCTCGTTTGTCAACGCCGGCCTGCTCACGCTGCTGCAGGCCATCTCAGTCATCATGGGCGCCCACATCGGAACGACGGTGACCGCCTGGATCATGTCGCTGGGCTTCTCGTTCAATGTCTCCGACTACGTCTATACGATGTTTTTCCTCGGCATCATCCTCATCTATATGAAGCGCCACCGCATCGTGGGCGACTTTCTCTTCGGCGTGGCCTTCCTCTTTCTCGGACTGGGCACGCTGAAGGCCACAGGCTCTGAGGCCGTCACTGGTGAGTATGCCGACATGGTGCACGGTTTCTTCCAGCAGTTCAACGACGCCAACATCTGGACGTCGCTGCTCTTCCTGCTCATGGGTACGGCGCTGACGCTCTGTGTGCAGTCAAGCGCCGCCATCATGGCCATCACCATGACGCTCTGCTCCACGGGCGTGCTCCACATCGACCAGGGCGTCATGCTCGTGCTGGGCGAGAACATCGGCACCACCATCACGTCGAACATCGTGGCCCTCTCGGCCAACGTACAGGCCCGCCGCGCCGCCTTCGCCCACATGTCGATCAACGTGTTGGGCGTGCTGTGGGTGCTCATTCTGCTGAAGCCCTTCACCCGCATGGTGTTTGGCTTTGTGGGGTTCGACAGCGACATGCCATACACCGACCCTACATTTGCCCAGAAGGCCTCGATGGCGCTGGCTGCCTTCCACTCGGCCTTCAACATGAGCAACACGCTGCTGCTCATCTGGTTTGTGCCTTACATTGAACGCCTTGTGTGCTGGGCCATCAAGCCTAAGAAGCAGGACGGCGAGGACGAGGACTTCCGCCTGCACTTCATCACCAGCGGCATCATGAAGACGCCGGAGCTCTCGGTGCTCGAGGCCCACAAGGAGATAGAGTCGTTTGCCGAGCGCATGCAGCGCATGTTCGGCATGGTCATGGAGCTGCTCGACTTCTCTTCGTCTATCGGCAAGCAGCACGGCGACAAAGAAGCTGAGCAGTTCAACAAGCGCTACTCGCGCATTGAGAAATATGAGGGTATCTCTGACAACATGGAGTACGAGATAGCCAAATACCTCGACCAGGTGAGCGACGCGCATCTCTCTGACGAGACGAAGGCCAAGATACGCGCCATGCTGCGCGAAATCAGCGAGCTGGAGTCTATCGGCGATGCCTGCTACAACATGGCCCGCACCATCTCGCGCAAGTACAACGCCAAGGAGGACCATTTCACTGAGAACCTCTACAACCACCTGCATCAGATGATGGGTCTGACGGATCAGTCGCTGACGCAGATGAACAATCTGATGACGGGCCGCAAGGAAGCCTTCGATGTGAACCGCACGTTCAACATTGAGAACGAAATCAACAACTTCCGCAACCAGCTGAAGGCTCAGAACATCGTAGACATCAACAACCACGAATACACCTACGCCGTGGGCACCATCTATATGGACCTCGTCAACGAGTGCGAGAAGCTGGGTGACTACGTGGTGAACGTGGTGGAGGCCCGCATGGGCACCCGCCAGAAAGAAGTTTGAGACCACAACGCACTTTTTTTATTTTTCAGGAGGAGCGCCGATTCTTATTAAGGAGAAGTCGGCGCTCCTTTATGCTTCATGTTTTGTCACGTCGCGTTAAGCCCCTCTCCCCTCTCGATGAGGCTGGTGAGAGTAGAGGCAGGCACTCCTAAAAAAGTTGCCATGGCGTCTTTCCGATAAAGACAACCATGGCAACTTGCTGAGTCCTCGCGGTGTTATGACCGCTTCATATGATTTTGCTGACAGAGCGAGTCAGCTACGCTTGCACACTGCTTAGAAATCCATGTGGTCGAGCGCATCGCTGAAGTCCTTCGGCTCGCGATTCTCGGCGGGGTCATGATACTGCTCGCCCTGCCCCTGATGCTGGAAACGCTCGCCGCGGTCCTGACGGGGCTGACGACGTTCGCCGCGCTCACCACGGTCCTGGCGGGGCTGACGACGGTCGCCACGCTCGGGACGCTCACCACGCTCACGGCGGGCCGGACGCTCCTGATAGCCCTCAGGTTTCTCGATGAGCACGCGGTGCGACAGCTTATACTTGCCCGTCTTCGGGTCAATCTCGAGCAGCTTCACCTTGATGTGGTCGCCCTCCTTGATGCCGGCCTCCTCGACGGTCTCGAGGCGCTTCCAGTCAATCTCAGAGATGTGGAGCAGACCATCCTTGCCAGGCATAATCTCCACGAAGCAGCCGTAAGGCATGATGCTGCGGACCACGCCGTCGTAGACTTCGCCCACCTCGGGGATAGCCACGATGGCCTTGATCTTGGCCAGGGCAGCGTCGATAGCCTCCTTGTCGGGACCAGCCACCTGCACCTTGCCCACGCCATCGGTCTCGTCGATGTTGATAGAGGTGCCGGTGTCTTCCTGCATCTGCTGGATAATCTTTCCACCAGGGCCGATGACAGCACCGATGAACTCCTTCGGTATCTCAATCTGCACGATGCGGGGCACCTGAGGCTTGAACTCGGCACGGGGCTCGGCGATGGTGTCGGTCAGACAGTTCAGGATGTGCTCACGACCGGCCTTGGCCTGCATGAGAGCCTTCTCGAGGATGTCGAACGACAGGCCGTCGCACTTGATATCCATCTGCGTGGCAGTCAGACCGTCGCGCGTGCCGGTGGTCTTGAAGTCCATGTCGCCCAGGTGGTCCTCATCGCCGAGGATGTCGCTGAGCACGGCATATTTGTCTTCTCCGGGGTTCTTAATCAGACCCATGGCAATACCGCTCACGGGCTTCTTCATAGGCACACCTGCATCCATCAGAGCCAGCGTACCGGCGCAGACGGTAGCCATCGACGACGAGCCGTTCGACTCGAGAATCTGGCTCACCAGGCGCACCGTGTAGGGGAAGTCTTCAGGAATCTGGCCCTTCAGCCCGCGCCAAGCCAGGTGGCCGTGACCGATTTCGCGGCGGCCCACCGAGCGCTGTGCCTTAGCCTCGCCGGTGCAGAACGGGGGGAAGTTATAGTGCAGCAGGAAGCGCATGTAGCTCTTGTCGAGCACATCGTCGACCAACTTCTCGTCGAGTTTGGTGCCCAGCGTGCAAGTGGTGAGGCTCTGCGTCTCGCCGCGGGTGAAGATAGCGCTGCCGTGAGGCATGGGCAGGGGCGACACCTCGCACCAGATGGGGCGTATGTCGGTAGTCTTGCGGCCGTCCAGACGGATACCCTCGTCGAGGATGCAGCGACGCATGGCGTCGCGCTCCACGTCGTGGTAGTAGCGTTCCATCATAGCCTCATATTCGTCGTCGCTTATCTCGACGGCGGAACCGTCGAGCACAGTGTTCTCAGCGGTTTGGCCGGCGAGGGCCTCCTTGCGCTCGGCAAAGAACTTCTCCTTGAAGTCGGCGAGCAGCTTCTCGAAGGCATCGGCGCGGTCCTGCTTGGGCAGAGCCTGCTTCGTAATGTCGTAGGCGGGCTGATAGAGCTCCTTGTTCATGCGCTCGCGCAGTGCCTCGTCGTTCACCTCGTGGTTGTATTCGCGCTTCACGTCCTTGCCAAGCTCCTTGCTCAGCTGCGTCTGCAGCTCGCACATAGGCTTAATGGCCTCCATGGCAGCCTTCAGGGCGCCGAGCAGGTCCTGCTCGCTCACCTCCTTCATTTCACCTTCCACCATCATGATGTTCTCGGCCGAAGCACCTACCATGATGTCCATATCGGCCTGCTTCATCTGCTCGAAGGTGGGGTCGATCACATACTCGCCATTCACACGGGCCACGCGCACCTCAGAGATGGGGCACTCGAAGGGTATATCGCTGCATGCCAGGGCTGCCGAGGCCGCAAAGCCTGCCAGGGCATCGGGCTGGTCGACACCGTCGGCCGAGAGCAGCATGACATTCACAAAAACTTCTGCATGATAATTGCTGGGGAACAGGGGACGAAGCACGCGGTCCACCAGGCGTGATGTCAGGATTTCGTTGTCGCTGGGCTTGCCTTCGCGCTTGGTGAATCCACCGGGAAAACGTCCGGCAGCACTGTACTGTTCACGATAATCTACCTGCAAAGGCAT
>JAGBJJ010000091.1 GCA_017934525.1 Prevotella sp. | reverse complement strand
TCGTAGAGGAAAGTATTACCCAAAAACACGGAAATCGCAAGATGGCCGCGTAAAGATGCTCATGTGCCTGATTATCGCCCCCTACGCGGATTTGCTTACTTAGGCGGGGCAATTTGTTTCCCATTTATAGAGGAAAGATAGAAAATAATTATCAATTTCCAATTATCATTTACCAATTATTTCGTACCTTTGCAGCATGATTTTCTATTTCTCAGGTACAGGCAATACACGCTGGGCCGCCAGAACACTGGCTGAACGGACTGGCGAGAGGCTGCTCAGCATTCCCGGCGAACTGCGGGAAAGACACGCCTACCAACTGGCCGACGGCGAGCGCATAGGCTTCTGCTTCCCCGTGCACGGCTGGCAGCCGCCTCACATTGTGCGGGAGTTCATACGCTGCATGGATATCAGGAATGCCGAGGGGCACTACTGCTATGCCGTGGCGACGTGCGGCGACAACATCGGACTGACGATGGAGCTGCTCGGCAAGGAGCTGCGGCTTTGCGGCTTGCGGCTCGACAGCGTCTTCTCGCTAATCATGCCTGAGAGCTACGTCTGTCTGCCCTTTATGTACACCGACACACCTGAGCGCGAGCGGGAGAAGATAGCCCAGGCAGCTGTTGACCTGGATGCCTACGCCCGGCTCATTGTTGAGCGTAAGGCTGGTGAGGTGCACACCCAGCGAGGAGCCGCTCCCTGGTTTTTGTCGCACGTCATCGGGGCCTACTTCAACAAGCAGATGATTACCGACCGGAAATTCACGGTCGATGCCGACAGGTGCATACACTGCGGGCGTTGCCAGCAGGCGTGCCCCACGGGTGACGTCAGCCTGAACGACCTGCGACTGCCGCAATGGCGCCACGACGGCTCGTGCACCTGCTGTCTGTCGTGCTACCACCACTGCCCCGTGCACGCCATCAACTACGGTCGCATCACTCGACGCCGCGGACAGTACTTCTTTAGAAATGAGGAATGATTCTGGACTACGAATTGCGCATAGGGCGATTCGGGGGAGGGAATATTTTTTCACCTCAGAGGCACAGAGACACAGAGGGTTATAGGAAGAAAGAACTCTGTGTCTCTGTGTCTCTGTGTACCCTTTTCACCACAGAGACGCAGAGACACAGAGGGCTATGGGAAGAAAAAGCTCTGTGCCTCTGTGTCTCTGTGTACCCTTTTCACCACAAAGACGCAGAGACACAGAGGGCTATGGGAAGAAAAAACTCTGCGTCTCTGCGTACAACTATAACCCCTCAGAAATGTTTCATTTTCCGATTCTCACGACCCTTATGCCCGTAAACGACGGGTGCTCCGACAGATACCGGCCAAGCGTCATGGGCTCGTCGACCACCTTCTTGCGGATTGACGAGGCATTGAGCAGGTGGAGCCCGTCTCTACGCCATACGGCAAAGCCCAGATGGGCAATGTCAAGACCGGGCTTATTGCAGGTGATGGCAATGATATCGCCGCTACGTACCGCTTCACGCAGGGCACGTGTGTTCTTTACCCGCGACTTGGGGATATAGCGAAACTTCATGCCCGTCAGCTCTTTCTCCTGCGCCCTGATAACCTTCACCAGCGAGGTGTCAGCCCGCAGGGCTTTGTAAGCCTGCGGATGCTTGCTCATATAGCTGATGCTGAGCGTCTGGACGGCCGTGAACGGCGCCTGCTGCATCTGCACCTCTTTCACGAAGCCCATCTTCGCGTTGTCAGCTATCCAGTCAGAGAAATAATGCAGCCTGCTGGTATAGCCATTCTGCCGCCCTGCCCTATAGCGCAGCGAGCGCAGCGTCTGCACAAACGACTCAAACGAAGTGGCGCCGCGCCTGGCGCAAAGCGTGAGTGCCGCCACATTCTCTACCAAGGTGGTGCAGTCGAGCTGACGTGTGTTGACAATGAGGCGTTCTTCATCAAACAGCTCCAGCGTGTGGGCCACATAGGGCCTGCCGAGAAACTGGCGGGCAAAGTAGAGCGTGCCGGCACCTTTGGGGGCGTGCCTCAGCATGTTGACGATGCAGAGACTGTCTTTCGGCGTATAGAATGTCTTTTGTGCCTGCATGCCCGAAGCCACGGCCGCGAGCAGCAGCCAAATGCTAATAAGTCGTTTCATGACGTTCGCGATATTTCTTTTTCAGTCCGAAGTTATAGCCCACATAGACGTTCATCGACCCAAACGTGTTGTTGGTGGAGAAACGCGGTTTGTGGTAGTTGTATGAATGCAGTATGACGCTGGCACCGGCATACCACCTCATGCAGTTGTAGACCAGGCCGAAACGTCCTATCATGTCAATATTCACATTCTCGAAGCTGAAGCCCTGGTGACGCTCGGCATCCACGTCGCCCTTCGACTTCTTATAGCCCACGGCCGCCTGGCCGCTGACTGCGAAAAGCCAGTTCTTGCGGAACACCCAGTTGTAGGCATACCCGCCTGACAGGCTCACATCGCTATACGCCACGCTGCGAAACATCAGAGCGCTGTCGAGCGGCAGTGTCTGCTCGCCCAAGCGGTCGTCGATGAGCGACTGCAGCCGCGCATGGTCGAGCGACAGCGAGTTGCGGGTGTAGCCTATGCCTGCCATGGGCGAACCGCAGCTCACCTTCTGAATGGTGCTCTGCGAGAAGGCGGCCGGATAGGAGAAGCGCCCGTGGTTGAAGATATAATAGACGTTGAAGCCGGTGATGCCTGCCTTCAGCCCGTCAAACGGCACCCCGTCGAGCTCCACCGCTCTGTCGCCCGACTTCAGCCGTGCGTTGCGCAGCTTATAGTCGTCGCCTGTGCGCCGATAGAACAGGTCGATGCCTATCTGCGAACTGTAGATGCTGAGGTCGAGCTCCTGCCGGATGCTGCTCAGGTTGACGTTGCCCAGCTGGAAGGTGTAGCCGGCAAAGAACCACTTCCAGCCCACATAGGGCCCCAGCTTGAACTTCATGTCGGGGGCAAACGTGATGGCCTGCGGATTGCGGCCCACGCCGCTCAGCGTGTAGATATCGTAGGTGTGGGTGGCCTGCAGCATGACGGTATACAGATAGTGCTGCGGCTCAATGTAACGCAGGTCAAGGCGGTCGAAGCCTCTGATAATGCGGCGCAGCAAGCTCAGCTTGCGAGGCTGGCTGCACGCCGCGGCCACCGTCGTGTCGGCAGGCTCCTCGGCCCGCAGCGCCACGAATCCCGCCATCATGAATATCAGCAACAAGCTACGCTTCCACATGCTACTGTAGGAATTTAATACTTGCCCAGCACGCGGTCGAGCACCCAGTTGGTGGGCGTGGCCGTCACGCTCAGGCAGTTGCATACCGAGATGCCCTGCAGGTGCTCGCATACACGCCGTATGAGCGGCAGCTGCACGACGGCAGGTGTGTCGACCTCGATGCGCTGGATGCCCTCGCTGGTGTGCACAACGATGGGCGAATAGTTGAACACTGAGAAGCTCAGCGACCCGCGCTCGCCGATGACAAGGATGCGGTCGGCCTGTGCCGACTCGTGACCCACGAAGCACCATGAGCCGCTGCCTGGCAAGCCTGACTCGAAGCGGAAGATGGCGCTGACGGAGTCTTCAGCAGAATAGAGATGGGCGCGGTTGGCACAGATGCCGTGAGCCTCGGTGATGATGCCGAAGTAGTGCTGCAGCAAGTCTATCTGATGAGGAGCAAGGTCGTAGAAATAGCCCCCGCCGGCAATGTCGGCCTGCAGGCGCCAAGGCAGACGCTCGGGGTGAGCATAGTCGAGCTCGCGGGGAGGCATGGCAAAGCGCACTTGCACGTTGACCGCATTGCCTATGACCTTATTGTCGATGAGGTCTTTCACACGCAGGAAGTAGGGCAGATAGCGGCGGTAGTAGGCCACGAAGCAAGGCACACCCGTCTGCTCGCTCACATAGTTCACACGGGCGCAGTCGTCGTAGCTGGCGGCAAGCGGTTTCTCCACATAGACGGGCTTGCCCGCCTTCATGGCCATGATGGCAAAGGTGGCATGGCTCGACGGCGGCGTGGCCACGTAGACGGCGTTTACCTCCGCGTCGTCAATGAGCTGCTGGGCGTCGGCATACCAGCGGGCTATGCCGTGGCGTTCGGCATAGCTGCGGGCCTTCTCGGCCGAACGGCTCATCACCGCCACTACGCACGAGCCTTCGACCATGCCGAAGGCCGGCCCGCTCTTACGCTCCACCACATCGCCGCAACCGATGAATCCCCACTTGAGAATCTTCATAAATAGCTTAATTTTTCCGATTTATCGATGCAAAGGTACAAAAATTTCATAATTCGTAATTCATAATTCATAATTATTTTCTACCTTTGCACTAAATATTAGACAAAATAAGAAGATTTATGAATTCAAACACTGACCTTGCCCTCTTCCGCCCGCGCTCCAGCGGCGGTGCCATCAGCTGCGGCTACAGGCTCTACACATCGGCCTTTCGCAGCATCTTCCGCGCATCGTGGCCGGTGGCCCTGGTCTACTCGCTGGCCACTGCCCTCACGTCAAGCTACTTCATTGCCCACGTCATGCCACTGGCCGAGATGGGCACCATCGTAGACCCAGAGACGATGTATGCGCTGTGGCGCAAGACCATCGCTGAGTGGGCGGCGCTGGTGGTGCTCTTCTGGGCGGCCTCTGTCGTGCTGGCCTCCTATGGCTTCAGCGCCATGCGCCAGCACCTGCTGACAGGTGAGGTGGGCCGGCCGGCGCATTGGTACGGCCAGGCAGACAAGCACACCCTGGGGCGCCTGGCCCTGACAGCCCTGTGGCTGCTACTCTTCGGTGCGCTGGCTGCCGGCGTGGTGGGCGCGATGCTTCTGCTGGCCGGAAAGATGCAGCTGACCACCCTCTACGCCGGGGCTGCCGTGGTGGGCGCGGCGCTCTTCTTCCTGATGCTGCCTCTGGCTTTCACCGCCTACAGGTCGGTGCTGGCCAAGCACTTCAGCCTCCTGCCGCCGGTGGGCGGCTATCTGCAAGGGCTGAGCCATCTGGGCATGCTGTTCGTCGTGGTGCTCGTCACAGGGCTTTTCACACTGCTGCTCACCGTCATCTGCCAGCTGCCGGCCATTATACTCTATGCGGCCAACATACAGTCGCAGCTGGGCGTGATGCATGGCGACGAGCCCGGCATGCCGCAGTCGATGGGTCTGCTCAGCTTCGTGGTGTTTGCCTTGGCGACCTTTATACAGGGCTACATACAGCTGTCGACGCTATTCCCGCTATACTACGTCTACGGCACGCTGACCAAGGAGAGCGAAGACCGCATGGAGGCACGGGCCAACATGAACTCTGCTGCCATATGATGCACTGGCTTGCAATGCAGGTCAGAATGAAAGACAGGCCATAAGCTTCAGGCAGAAAAAAGCAGCTGTTTGCCCCACGGAGGGGGATGACTGCAGCATGTGGCGGCGGGCTGCCCTCCTCGTCTGCACGCTGCGCACGCTTCGTTACGCAGCCTACACCAACCACGGCAAATTTTCGCTTTCTCCAGTGTTTACTGCGGAAGCCGCAGAGAATACGGGGGGCCAAAGCCTGTCGCCTATAAAGCCCTACCGTCCCTTCCGCACGCAAACGAATAGTTTAGCATCTGCCGAACTGCAGAAACGCTTGCGCAGGCAGGGCCATTCACTAATGCAAACATGCGCTACCTGCCGTCAGCCAAATATCTGATTGACGGCGACAGACACTATCCAGGCCACGGCCGTGGTATAGGCGGCGGCAAAGAGAGCCCACCGCCAAGAGCCCGTCTCGTTTTTGATGGCAGCAATGGTGGCGATACACGGAAAATAGAGCAGGATGAAGAGCAGATAGGCATAGCCCGCCACGGGCGTGATGCCGTCGGCAAGCATCTGCTGGCGCAAGCGGGTGTATTTCTCGCTGTCGGCGTCGCCAAACGAGTCGGCGTCGCCAAATGAGTCGTCGTCAGCATAAAGCACGCCGATGGTAGAGGCCACTATCTCCTTGGCACCCACGCCCGCTATGAGACTGACGTCGAGCTTCCAGTTGAAGCCCTGCGGACGGAACACAGGCTCTACAGCCTTGCCCAGCCGCCCTATGTACGACTGCTCCTGCTGCTCCTGCAGCGTCAGCTCGTCGTGGTGGGGGAAATACTCCAAAGCCCACACGATGACTGATGCCACCAGGATGATGCCGCCCATCTTCTTCAGATACTCCTTACACTTCTCCCACGTGTGGCGCCCCATGGCCTTGACCGTGGGCCACCGGTAGGGCGGCAGCTCCATCACGAAGGGGGTGTCGTCGCCCCTGACCACGAAGCGCGTGAACAGCTTGCTCATCACCACCGCCATCAATATGCCGATGGCATAGAGCGAAATCATGACAAGCGACCGGTAGCGGGCCGCGAAGAACGTGCCGGTAATCATGATGTAGACCGGCAGGCGGGCCGAACACGACATGAAAGGCAGTATGAGCATGGTGACAAGCCGCGACCGCCGGCTCTCGATGGTGCGGGTGGCCATGATGGCAGGCACATTGCATCCGAAGCCCATGATGAGCGGTATGAACGACTTGCCGTGAAGCCCCATCTTGTGCATCAGCTTGTCCATGATGAAGGCGGCACGAGCCATATAGCCCGAGTCTTCCATGAGCGAGATGAAGAAATAGAGAATGAGAATCTGCGGCAGAAACACGATGACAGACCCCACGCCGGCTATGGCTCCGTCGACAATGAGCGAGCACAGAGGCCCGTCGGGCAACAACTCCGTCACCTTGCCGCCAAGCCATCCCACGGCCGCCTCTATCCAGTCCATGGGGTACTGGCCGAGCGAAAAGGTGACCTGAAACATCACAAACAGCATGAGGAAAAAGATGGGGAACCCAAAATATTTGCTCGACAACACGCTGTCGATGATGTGTGTGGCGCGGTAGGTGTCTTCCTTGGAGCCCGTCAGAAACCGGGCTTCCGTCAGTGCACCGTTGATGAAGCCGTACTTGGCGTCCATAATGGCCGTCTCGGCGTCGGTAGACGTCTCTTCCAGCACGCGGGCGGCAGCACGGTCGCGAGCCGCCATCAGGCTGCCCACCTCCTCCGGGCGCCCGTCAGCTTCCAGGTGGCGGCTGACATACTGCTCAATGTTCTTGTCGCTCTCAAGCAGCTTGATGGCCAGATAGCGTGTGGAATAGCGCTGCGTGATATGCTCGTCGGGCTTCAGATAGCGCTGGATATGGGTGATGCCGTCTTCTATCTCATGCCCGTAGTTGATATGCAGGTGGCGGGCCTGGCGGCTTGTTCCCTCGTAGACCTGAATGACGGCCCTGAACAGCTCTTTCACGCCCATGCCGTTCTTGAACGACGTGGGCACCATAGGCATGCCGAAGAGCGTGGAGAGGGTGCCGATGTCTAAGCGGTCGCCGCGCCGCTCAAACTCATCGTACATATTCAAGGCCCCGACAAGCCGCAGGTCCATGTCGACGAGCTGCGTTGTGAGATACAGGTTGCGCTCCAGGTTAGAGGCGTCGATGACGTTGATCACCACGTCGGGCATCTGATCCGTCAGATGTCGGCGCACGTAGAGCTCTTCGGGCGAATAGCACGACAGCGAGTAAGTGCCTGGCAGGTCGACGAGCCGAAACTCATAGCCGAACATCGAGGCATGGGCCTCAGTGGCATCCACCGTGACACCCGAGTAGTTGCCCACATGGGCGTGAGCTCCGCTGGCGAAGTTGAAAAGCGACGTCTTGCCGCAGTTGGGGTTGCCCACCAGCGCCACATTGATGGTACGGCGCTCGCGCAGCGCCTCGTGAGACAGGTAGTCGCCACGATGGTCTACTGTCGGGGTATTGAAGACGGTCGACGTGATGGGGGTATCGGTCGACACCACCTCTATCATTTCTGCCTCCTGCCGACGCAGACTCACCTCATAGCCCATCAGCCGGTATTTCACGGGGTCCTGCAGCGGCGCGTTGAGCAGCACCTCGATGGTCTTGCCACGCACGAATCCCATCTCGACGATACGCTTGCGAAAGCCGCCGTGCCCCAGCACTTTCACGATGATGCCCTTGTCGCCAGTCTTCAATTCAGATAGTTTCATAGCCGATTTTCTTCTTTTCGAACCGCAAAGGTATATAAAAAAAACGAGACTGCGCCTAAACAACCTCGTTTTTTAAATGCATATACTTAAAAATGGGGATGCTCCTTCAACCAATGGGGAGCCTTGCGCAAAAGATGGGGAGCCTTGCGCAAAGAGGCTGAAGCGCCACCTCTGCCTGCCACACGCTCAGATGCTGAGCTCGTCGAGCACCTTGATGAGCTTCTTGTCGAAGGGTTTGTCGGTGCGGATGCACTCGGAGAAGGGCACGTAGACTATCTCGTTGTTGCGCACGCCTACCATGACGTTGCGCTGACCCTGGCGGATGGCCTCGATGGCCCCGACACCAGTGCGCGAAGCCAGAATACGGTCGTGGGCCGAAGGCGAGCCGCCACGCTGCAGGTGGCCCAGTATGGAGACGCGCACGTCGTAGTCGGGGAACTCCTTGCGTACACGCTCGGCATAGTAGAGAGCACCACACTTGGGACTCTCTGAGACGATGACGATGCATGACTTCTTCGACTTGCGTATGCCGCGGCCCATAAACTGGGCCAACTGGTCTACGTCGGTCATGTCCTCAGGGATGATGGCGGCCTCGGCGCCGCTGGCAATGGCCGAATTCTGAGCCAGGAAGCCGGCGTCGCGCCCCATCACCTCAACAAGGAAGATACGCTCATGCGAATTGGCCGTGTCGCGTATGCGGTCGACACACTCCATGATGGTGTTCATCGTCGTGTCGTAGCCGATGGTAGAGTCAGTGCCGTAGAGGTCGTTGTCGATGGTGCCGGGCAGGCCGATGACCGGAAAGTCGAACTCCATGCCAAAGTTGCGGGCGCCGGTGAGCGAGCCGTTGCCGCCGATGACGACGAGCGCGTCGATAGCCTCACGCTTGCAAGTATCATAGGCACGCTTCATGCCTTCCATAGTCATAAACTCCTTCGAGCGGGCCGTCTTCAGTATAGTGCCGCCGCGGGTGATGATGCCCGATACGTCTTCGGTGGTGAAAGGCTTCACCTCGCCCTTGATGAGTCCGTCGTAGCCACGGTATATACCCTTGATGTCGAAACCGTTGTAAATGCCAGCCCTCGTCACGGCACGTATGGCCGCGTTCATGCCAGGAGCATCGCCACCGGAGGTGAGCACGCCTATAGTCTTTATTTTTGTCATGTTGAAAATGATGGGTCTGAAAAAATGATTCAAAACAAAAGTGTCTCTGCATAGAGCACGCCAAGGCCCAGCAGCCATCCTGACAGCACCTTCGGAGCCACCGTCTTCAGATACCAACCCAGATGGATATGCTCCATCTGCATCAGCGCCATGCCACTGGCACTGCCCACCGACAGCAGGCATCCGCCTACGGCCGTGCAGTAGGTAAGCACTTTCCAGTAGGTGCCGTTAAGGGCAAAATCGCCCGAGGGAGCTACCTCGTAGAGCGATATGCCCGAGATGGCGATGGTGAACGAGTCGACCAGGCTGCTGAGCAGGCCTGCCACGATGCCCACAATCCAGATACTGCCTATGCGGGTGTCAATCCAGTGGGCCACATCAGCCAAGACGCCGGTCTCCGTCACCACGCCCATGCCAAGCATGATGCCCATCACGAAGAGCATCTGCTGGATAGCTCCATACTGAAGCACACGGGGCACGCGGCGCTGCGACATCTGGTCGGCATTCATCAGCTTACGATTGAATGCCTCGTTGACCACCCATAGCACCGAGAGCACACACAGAGCCCCCAAGAAGGGCGACAGCTTGGTGATGCCACGGAAGGTGGGAATGAACCACAGCCCCCCGATGCCCACCAGCAACATCAGCAGTCGCTGCCAGCGGTTCAGGCGCGTGTCATCGCCGCGATAAGGGGCCACGCCCCACTCTATATCGAGCCTGCTGGGCAGCTCTCTATTTATTAATATGGTGGGCACTACCCATGCCACCACGGCCGGCAAGGCCAGATAGGCTGACAGGTTGGTGGCCGTGACTGCCTCGTTGCCCCAGAGGATAAGTCCCGTGGGGTCGCCGATGACGGTGAAGCAGCCCCCGCACGTGGCAGCCAGCACGATGGCAGAGCCTATGAGCATGCGCTGCCTGCGGCTTCTCACTATCTGGTGCATCATGATGAGCATCAGCATCGTGGTGGTCAGGTTGTCGAGGTTGGCCGAAAGGATAAAGGTGGCAAAGGTAATCGTCCACAACAGGCGCTTGGGATTGCGCGTGCGTATCCACTCTGCGATGAAGTCGAAGCAACCATTGTTATTGAGTATCTCAATAATCGACATGGTGGCCAGCAGAAACATCACAATGGAAGCGGCACGCCCCACATATTTCAGGAAGACGCTGTCATAGATGAAGTACTTCACCGTCTGGCTGGTGGCAGGTGCACCTGCCAGAAATTCGGCATAGTCAGCCGGATGCTGGCGCATCACGAAGTCGGCGCCCCAGCACACATAGACCACCCAGCCTATCGTTCCGAGGAACATGGCGATGGCCGACTTGTTCACCCCCGTCAGATGTCCTGTCGCAATGAGCAGGTAGCTGAAGAGGAGCATCAGGACTATAATCAGCGTCATAAGGGTAGCGGAGATTATTTCTTAGTTTCCTCCTTGGCCTCTACGGCCTTCTTCTCATTCTTCTTGGCAGCCGGCGACTTCTTGTAGCGCTTGTTCATGCCATTGACCACGTCCGAGGTAATGTCGTATTTCGTGTCAGCATGGAGAATGGCTGCCTTGTTGAGAATAAGGTCGTACTTCTTGTCCTTGTTGTAATCGCTCAGAAAGCTGTCCAGACTGTCTTGGAAGGCCTGCAGGAACTTGGCCTGCTCGTTGGCAAGCTCATTCTCCAGACGCTGCTGAAGAGCCACCAGATTGTTCTGCTCGCGCTGCAGGGCTGCCTGCGCATTCTCGGCCTGCTCACGGCTGGCAAAGCCGTTGTTCTGCAGCTTGCTCTGGAAGTTGTTCACATTGCTCTCAAGCTGCTTGCTCTTCGAGGCAATCGTAGTACGGGCATTGTTACC
>JAGBJJ010000012.1 GCA_017934525.1 Prevotella sp. | reverse complement strand
GACGAATGATGAGAGGGCGGCTCCTCCGACTGGCTCAGGACAAGCCGTGGCAGGCTTTGATGACCTGCGGAGGCAGTGCCCGTTGGAGTGCAGCACTGCTGCTGGCGCTCTTCGCTTGGCTGATGCCCCAGGGGGCATGGGCCACACACGTAGATGACACCTGGAAGTATCAGGTGTCGCTCAACGGTTCTAACACCATCCGCATCCAGGTGCCCGTCTATGACCAGGAGGGTGCCGACTGCTGGGTGAGCAACGGCAACCTGAAGGTGACGTGGGACGGCGTGACGAAGACCTGCTTCCACTGGCAGCGCAACGGCGACACCGACAGCGACAGCAAGGACATCTACGTACACTTCAGCACCGAGGTGGGCGGCAGCTTCGACATCACGCAGGGCAACAGCGGCAGCCACTTCACCATGACGCAGGGCGGCGACTACGAGCGCCAGATCTACCGCAACGGCGACGGCAACACCTACACCGTCTATGCCGTCTGGCGCGTGCCCTACGATATGCTGGGCAAGAAGCTGAACTTCACATGGGACGTGGAGCGCGACGGCAACTCACGCTCCCGGGAGAAGGTCTCGGGCCTCAACGACGTGGAAATAGAGATGCCGGCCGCAGCGACCGTCATACATCCGCAGGTGACCATGTCCACCATGTCCTACAGCGAGGCGGGCAAACTGGAACTGCCCTGGTTCATGGCCTCCGATAAAATCACCTCACTGCGCTATCAGTACACCGACGCCTACGGCATCGAGGTGCGCGAGGACCTGTCCACCAAGGACAACAACGGCAAAATCTACCTCGATGCCACCGTGCCCCACGACAACTTCGCTATCGTGGTCAGCTACAAGGACGCCGACAATTACGACATCTCCAACGTTTCCTCCACCACCCAGAACCTGGCGATGATTCACGCCCCCGTGGGCCTTACGGCCACGCAGGTTGACGACGGCAAGGCTAAGTTCAAGGTGCAGCTCGACTGGCATGTGCGCTTCCCCAGCACCGACGACCTCGCTGCGAGCGACTTCTTTGAGGTGCAACGTTCGCTGACGGGCCAGGAGGCCGACTTCGTGACCCTCGGCACCGTGCCCGTGGTCATCGATGCCAAGGATCCGCACTTCACCTACACCGACAGCACCATCGTCAGTGCGCTCGTCGCCGAGCACCTCACCGGCGGCTCATCGCTGACGAACCTCACCTACCGCGTGCGCCGCATGATTACGCAGAGCTGGGGCTGGAACCACAACTGCGCCCAGCGCGTAGAGACCGCCGTCAGCGGACTACACCTGCTGCGTCTGAAGAACTACACCGCCACGCTCACCGACGAGCGGTCCTATAGTGTCCGCGTCAACTGGGAATATGGCAGCGAACCTAACGCCGTGTGGGACAGCCGCGCCAAACTGATGATGGAGGTCACCATGCGTAACAACGCCGGCGAACTGGTTGACACCAAGACCTACGAACTGTCTGAGGACGAGCGCAACGCCCGCCAGAAGACCATCGACCTCTCGCGCACCTGCGTGAAGTACGACATCCGTATGTATGTCGATCCCGGCACCTCGCCGCTGCGCTCGTGGGACCTGCCCGACGCCATGCGCATCACCTCGGCGGCCGACTGGGACACCTTCTGCCAGCGCGTGAAGGACGCCAAGGGCCAGTACGATGTCAACGCCGTGCTCTGTGCCGACATCACCACCAGTAACTATTGCGGCGCCGACGGTGCCACCTACCGTGGTACCTTCGACGGCAACGGCCACACGCTGACCTACAACAAGCAGAACTACAACCAGCAGTACGTTGGACCCTTCTACAGTGTGGGCGACGCCACCATCCGCAATCTGCACACCGCCGGCACCATCACGAGCAGCCAGAAGTTCGTTGGCGGCATAACGGCCTGGAGCAACGGCAACACCATCATCGAGAACTGCCGCTCGTCGGTCAACATCGGCAGCACCGTCAACGGCGACGCCACCAACGGAGGCATCGTGGCAGCGTGCGGCGGCGGACAACTCACCATCGTCGACTGCCTCTTCGACGGCTCGCTCACGGGCAGCAACAGCCACAGCATCGGAGGCTTCGTGGGATGGAGCAACGGCAAGGTGACCATCGTGAACGGCCATTTTGCACCCTCCAAGATAGAAACGAAGTACGACGGATGCCGCACCTGGGCACGTATGCGCGACAGTAAAAACCTCACCGTCACCAACAGTCACTTCACAAAGTCATACGACGAGTCCACCACCAACCTCTACGTCATACGCAGCAAGGCCGACTGGACGACGTTCCGCGAGGCAGTATGGAATGCCATGGGAGAGAAGGACGTGAATGCCGTGCTGGATGCCGACCTGTCATTGACAACAAGCGACATCATAGGCTATAGTTACGACTATCGAGGCACGTTCGACGGCAATGGGCACACCCTAACCATTGACTTTGATCGCGATGATGAATTTGGTCTGTTCCATAGAGTTACTTCCAGTACGACTATTAGAAACTTGCGAGTAACAGGTAAAGTAAAGGGCCGTTTTTATTATGCTGCTCTTGTGGGTAAGTGTAGAGATAAATGTACAGATTTGAACATTGACCATGTGCGTGTGTCTGCCGATTTGTCGTCTAACATAGAACATAATGGTAATATGGGCGGATTTGTGGGCCGGGTGGAAAAGGGCACCAAGGTCAATATAACAGACTGCTTATATGACGGCAACTTTGTTACTACTCTTGACTTTAAAGCTTGTTTCATAGCATTTGGGGAGCAACCAAACTTTTATGACTGGCATCAGACGCGTGTCTATGAACACAGTACGGGTGATGATGGTGGCATGTATTCCATGAATAATTATATTGGTCAAAGTCCTCATAATGGCGGCTGGCACGCGTGGTCTGATAACGATGTCTGCCTCTCTTCCCACAACTCAAAAATTGGCTTCGAGAAAGTGCCGGAGGACTGCCGCAACATCACCGACCAGGACACCGTGATAGTTCGTATGAACGCCAGCAAGCCTGGTCAGTGGGAGAAGGACGGCAGCGGCAACGCCGTGCCTATCATCAGCATGACCGGTGCGCGCCTGCTGGCAGCCCTCGGCCCCTGCTGGCAAATGACCGGCGGCACCGTTATCCCTAAGACGGCGACAGTCAGCGTCAACCCGTCGGCACTGCCCGACTTCTACCACGAGGGTACGGGCCGCATCGACAAGGTGGCTCACGCCGAGACGCGGCAGAGCAGCGTGGTGCTGACGTGGACCACCGATGACGGTGTGGTTGATTACTTCGAGGTGTATCGCCGCATGGAGGGCACCACCGACTGGGGCAAGCCCATCGCCACCGGCATAGACAAGATGGGCTACGAGGACACCACCGTGTCGCCTCTCCTGAAGTATGAATATAAGGTGGTGGCTGTGGCCGACTGCGAGGGTCTGCACACCAGCGAGACCGACGTGGTGAAGGGTTCCTGCAAGAACACCGGCCGCGTCAGCGGCTATGTGCGCATGAACGACGGCACCAGCGTTGCCGGCATCGAGGTGGAGATAGTGCCTGAGGGCCATGAGGGCAACAAGACCACCGTCACCACCGACGACAACGGCTACTTCGTGGCCGACGAGCTGTCGTACTACGGAGGGCAGAGCGTCACCTACAACGTGACGCCCGTCGGCGCAGACAACGTCAAGCTGGAGCGTGGCACCATGCCCGTGACATTCGATGGCAAGAGCAACGACGAGACGCTGCCCGACTTCATCATCACTAATGGCCACCGCTTCTCGGGCTACGTGATGTACGAGGGCACGAGCATCCCCGTGAAGGGAGCCCGCTTCCGTGTGGATGGCCATGACGTACACAATGCCGCCGGCGACTTGGTGGAGACCGGCTTCGACGGCTCCTTCTCGTTCCGCGTACTGGGCGGCACACGCCGGATTCAGGCGGTGATGGACGGCCACACCTTTGCCAATGACGGCTACTACAAGGGTGCCGCCGGTCACAACTTCACCGACGACGTGGCACAGATCTACTTCTACGACACCAAGAAGGTACGCCTTGCCGGTCGCGTGGTGGGCGGTGACGACCAGGGCCGTCTGCCCTTGGAGAACAACCTCTCGCGCAACAACCTGGGCGACAACCTCACGATGGTATTCACACTGGAGGGCGACAACACGTCGTGGCTCATCTACGACAACCTGAACCCCACGCTTTCAGAGCGCACCGACAGTATCATGCACACCGGCGGCAAGCACAAGACCAAGTACACCGTGTATCGCAAGCGCATGGAGGTGAAGCCCGACTCCGTGACCGGCGAGTACGAACTGCTGCTGCCGCCCGTGCGCTGGAAGGTGACGCAGATCTACTGCAAGGGCCACGCCACCCTGTTCCAGGACGGACAGGTGAGCGAGGTGGTGGACCTGACCGACTGTCTCAACCCCCGCGACAGCATCTTTGAGGGCTACTATACAGACGTCGATGAGCAGACCATCTATAGCCCACACGAGACGGCCAACGCACGCTACAGCCGCATCTATCATGCCCCGGTGGAAATCACCTACCGGCAGCTGAACTACGACTCCTTCGACTACTTCGGCGACCGCACCTACTACGCCACCGCCCTCGACGGCACGAAAGCCGAAGTGCCACTGGTGTATGAGGGCAAGATTGTGGCATATAAGGACTCGATTGTAGGATATAAAGATGTGATAGTGGGGTATAAAGACGCGACGACAGGCAATACTATAGATGAAAACGAAACCCACTCACCCAAACTGACAGCAACGAATGGTGTTTATTATCATGATGACGAGCATTATAATAATTTGTTTGACGGTGACAAAAGTAACAAATGGTGGTACTACAAATATCCCGCTTGGGTAGAGTTCAAGACTGACTATCCTGTATGTGTCAAGCAGTACACGATGACATCAGCAGAGTATCATGGAAACATCAATGGTTTTAGTCCAAAGTCTTGGATATTGAGGGGGCGTGCCAGTGAGGAAGATGAATGGACAATTATCTCCATCGTCGACGATGGACATATGACTGATGCTAAAAGCAAGTCATACACCTTCAATGTGACTGACCAAGGTCTTTATCAATATTTCCGATTAGAACTTACTGAAAGTCTTTATGGTTACGACCCACAACTCGCAGAGTTGTCATTTACTTGTCGCGGCAAGGAAGGCACACGGCCGGTTCCTGTCTATGAGACACTGCCCATCATTGAGAAGTTCCCCATTACGGTAGGCGGTGTCCTCTATACCTTCGACTACCCTGTGTTCAGCGTTGCCAGGAAGTATCCCATTGAGATTTCGGTAGGCGAGCGCTACCTATATAATAATGATACGCGCACGGGGCGTGAAGACCGCGTGAGCGTAGGCGGCGGCACCGTCACCGTTCATAACGGCATGAAGAACGGGCTGGACCAGGAGACGGTGGAGCTGAACGCCGATGGCCAGGGCATCTTCTACCTGATGGCCGAGGCCACACCGCGCCTGCTGACCGGTGATGACGCCCTGCGCACCGTGACGATGACGCTGACGCAGGACGGCACCACCTACGAGGCAGAGCCCCTGCAGGGCTATGTGCTGAACCTGTTTGCCACGGGCGAAGGCAAGGACGTGCTGGCCAGCGGCACACCGCTGCTCATCGACATCCTGCGCGACCCGCCAGGAAGCGGCAGCAGTGCCACCCTGTCGAAAGGCTCGGCACTCAAGCTGGCATACGATGTGGACATGCAGTTCAAGGGAGGACTCACCCTAGAGTTCGGCTACGGCACAGCCCTGGATACCTACAACGGTGTGGTAGCGGCCGGAAAAGAGAATGGAACGATCAACGGCACCGACCTCACCAACCTCTTCAGCCTCGATGTCATCTTCAGCGGAGCAGGAAAGAAAGGCTACGCCTACACGATGAACGTGGACGAAGACATCACCACGAGCAGTGCCCCCAACATGGTGGGCGCCGATGCCGACCTCTACATCGGCGTGGTGCAGAACATGGTGGTGCAGCCCATGAGCACCATACGTGCCATAACCGACGAGATGTATCAGAAGATGCTGGCACGCGAGGGCGGCAGCATCAATGTCGGCACCACCAATGGCGACAGCATCATGGTGAAGAGCAAGTATGGCTCGATGGTGGAGATAGCACAGGGCACCGGCGCCGACGGCAGCCTCTACCACCTGGTGCGCGACGTGTCATTAGGCTACGGACCACAGATGGACTCGCACTTCATACACTCGCAGAAGTACATCACCACCGAGCTGCTGCCGCGCCTGGCGCAGGAGATTCGCGACCTGCTGTTCACCGGCACACGCGACGAGGCCGTGGCACTGGCCAACACGACCGGGAAGGCCGTCTATTGGTCGAAGGTGGCGGCAGACCATAAGGATTTCGGCACCACCGGCGCCTACGAGATGATCAAGCCCACGGGCAAGACGGGACTGAAAGACGAGGTCCTGCAGAAGTACAACAACATGGTACTCTGGATAGAAATGATCATGGTCAACGAGCGGGAAAAGCTATGGGCCTACGACAAGGTGGCCAACTACGATGTGGACGGCGGAGCAGCGGTGACCCACAGCGAATCGTTCGAGAGCGAGTACAGCCAGTCGCAGTATATCAGCTACCCCTTCACCACGGCCGACTACTTTGAAAACGACGGACAAAGCTGGAAGGACAGACTGAATGCCGCGGCCGGGGCACTGCTCTCGCAGCCGGGACTGGCGTCCGCCGCCAACGCGCTGACGAAATTAATCAATGATAAAGCAAATGCCACGAGAAAGGATGATAATAATAATGTTCAGCGTGTACACATATCCTTCTTCGGTAATGATTTCCAGTTCGGCCTGAAACCTGTGGCAGAGTACAGCAGCATAGGCACCTACGGCTCGCAGAACAACTACAGCCGCAAGGAGTCTTTCAACCTCGTGATGGGCAGCAAGAGCCACCTCAGCGTGGATGTGTTCCGCGTCTTGACCGAGACTACCGACACCACGAAGGTAAAGGACGTGAGCTGGCTGGACGTCTATCACAACGTCAATTTCAACGAGTGGGCGGAGATAGTGAAGAACCACGTCAAGGACGGTGTCTCCTACCAGGGCATCGACTACAGCAAAGCCATCTATCCCCGCAGTTTCGTCTATCGCACTCGTGGCGGTGCCACCGCCAACCCCTGGGAGAACGCACGCTACACGATAGCCTACCAGCCCGGCACCCTGCTCGACGAGCGCACCAAGAAGATTGAGAACCCGAAGATCACCGCCGACCGGCAGAGCGTCAGCGGCGTGCCCTACGGCGAGACGGCCCGATTCACCATCTACCTGACCAACGACAGCGAGTATCCGGAGGCCGCCGGCAGAAGCCTCACCACCTACACGCTCTACGCCGACGACAGCTCCAACCCCTACGGGGCGAAGATCACCTGCGACGGAAAACCGCTCGACACCGACGGGCGCAAAATCATCCTCACGCCCGGCGAGGTGGTGACCAAGGTCATCGAGGTGTCGGGAGGCAACGCGTTCGACCTGGAGGGCCTGACCATAGGCATCGCCTCCGAAGAGGACTGGAGGCAAATCTACGACAAGCTGTCACTCGACGTACACTACCTGCACCAGGCCGGACCGGTGAACATCTCGCTGCCCGGCGACAAGTGGGTGATGAATACCTACGCGCAGTATGACAAAGACCGCGGATGGTTCATGCCCGTCATCATCGATGGCTTCGACCGTCACCAGCACAACTTCGACCACATCGAGCTACAGTACAAGGAGTCGTTGCGCGGCGATGATGCCTGGACCAACCTCTGCTCCTACTATGCCGACGAGGCGCTGATGAAGGCAGCCAGCGGCGAGCGCGAGATGATTCCCGAGAACGGCAACATCGAGGCCCACTTCTACGGCGAGGGCACGGTGATGGAGAAAGCTTACGACCTGAGGGCCGTGCTGTATTGCAGGAACGGCAACTCGTTCCTCACCACCTCCTCGCCCATCGTCAGCGGTGTGAAGGACACGCGCCGCCCGCAACTGTTCGGTACACCCGAACCGAAGGACGGCCTCTTAGGCATCGGCGACAACATCATCTTCAACTTCACCGAGGACATAGAGTACAACTACCTGAACGCCATCACCAACTTCGAGGTGAAGGGCGAGGTGAACAAGGACAACGTGTCGGAGGCCGTGTCGTTGCAGTTCACGGGCCAGGGCAGCGTGGAGAGCGAGGCCCAGCGCAACTTCAGCGGCAAGGACCTGACCATCGACCTGATGATTCGTCCCGACGAGACGGGCCGCGACATGCCGCTGTTCTCGCACGGCACGAACGGAAAGAAACTGCAACTCTGGCTGACCAGCGACCGCACACTGAAGGCGATTATCGATGACCAGACGTTTGTCTCTACAGATACCATCGTGAAGGGTGGCTTCACCCAGGTGGCCCTGAGCATCAGTCAGGCCGACAGCACACTGACCTTCTACAACGGTGGCAAGACGATAGGACAGGCCAAACTGACCGAGGCTTACAACGGCACGGGCCGCCTCATCTTCGGGCGCACCAACGAAACCGACCGCTCGCAGAGCACGTTCTACAGCGGCCGCATGATGGAGGCCCGCCTGTGGTATCGCGCCATGACGGGCGGCGAGGTAGGCACCACCTACGGCAGCCGCCGGTTGTCGGGCTACGAAATGGGTCTGGTGGACTACTACCCGATGAACGAGGGCAGCGGCGACTATGCCGTTGACCATACGCAGGGCGCCAACGCCCAACTGATGGGCGCCTCATGGGCCATGCCGCGCGGCTGGTCGCTCCGCCTGGAGAACGAGGGTGTCGCGCTGACGCAGCAGGCACTGGCCCGCACGGCGGAACAGGACTACACCATGATGTTCTGGTTCAAGACCGCCGACGCGGACGGTACGCTCGTGAGCAACGGCGAGGGCGTGGCCAACGAGGCTGGTGCCCAGAACCGCTTCTGGCTGGGCTTCGATGGCGGAACGCTGGCCTTCCGCAGCAACGGCATGACCGTGGAGGCGGGCAGCGGCTACAACGACAACCAGTGGCACCACTACGCTATGACCGTGAACCGCGCCCGTGGCGTGGCCAATATCTATGTCGATCAGGCATTGAAGGCTACCTTCGCACCCGACTCACTGGGCGGTATCAGCGGAGGAGTTCCCTATATCGGAGCCTGTGTGCTCGATGTGACGGGCAACAATGCATCCGCCCTTGCACGCCAGGGTGCACCAAGGGCAGCAGCAACTGGAAACACCGTTGATCTCTCGACAATCTACAGCGACTATGAGGCCAAGGACGGCGAAATACTCACAGGCAAACTTGGCACAAACGTGAAGATTAGTGTGGCTGATGGTGCTACCGTGACGTTCAATGGTGTAACCATCGACTTCCCGTACGCCTGGGCTTGGGGATGGGCAGGCATCACCTGCTCGGGTGACGCCACCATTATCCTTAGCGGCACGAACACCGTCGAAGGAATGAATGCGGACCATCCCGGCATCCACATCGCCAAGGGTAAGACGCTGACCATCAAGGGTGAAGGCTCGCTCACCGTTTCAGGTGGGAACAGGGCTGCCGGCATCGGAGGTGGCGCAAAATTGGACTGCGGCAACATTGTCATTGAAGCCGGCACCGTTAACGCCTCGAGCTACGGTGGAGGAGCAGGCATCGGCGGAGGCGACTATGGCTCATGCGGCAACATCACCATCACGGGCGGAAACATCACAGCTAAACCCGGCGGCGGACAGGGAGCTGGTATCGGTAGCGGATACGGTGCTTCGTGTGGTAATATCAATATCACTGGCGGCATCATCAACGCCACGGGTGGTTACCGTGCGGCTGGCATCGGCGGCGGTTGGTATGGTTCGTGCGGCGACATCACTATCACCGACGGTGTGACCAGCTTGACGGCAACCACAGGCGAAAACGCCACCAATAGCATCGGCGCGGGTAACGACGGTTCAGTCGGCACCATCACAATCGGCGGTACTGTGTACAGCGATGGCATCACCGAAAGCCCCTACACCTTCGCCCCAGTGAAAGGCATATCGCTCAACAAAAACAGCACCACGCTGACCGTGGGCAGTAGCGAGACGCTGACGGCGACCGTCATCCCCGACAATGCCACTGACAAGAGTGTGACGTGGACAACGAGCAATGCCAGCGTTGTCACTGTGGCTAACGGCACTGTGACAGCCGTGGCACCCGGCACAGCCACCATCACAGTGACGGCCAACGACGGCAGCGACGTGACCGCCACTTGCGAAGTGACCGTCATTCAACTCACCACGGGCGTATCGCTCAATAAGGTCAACGCCACGCTGGCCGTGGGCAGCACAGAGACGCTGACAGCAACTGTCTATCCGACTGATGCGACGGACAAGAGTGTGACGTGGAAAACAAGCAACGAAGCCGTGGCTACCGTGGCCAACGGCACGGTGACCGCCGTGGCCCCTGGCACTGCCACCATCACCGTGACCTCATCCAATGGTTCGACCGCCACCTGCGAGGTGACCGTCATACAGCCCACCACGGGCGTGACACTCAACAAGACCAGCATCACACTGACCGCTGGCAGCACAGAGCGGCTGACGGCGACTGTTGCCCCCGACAACGCCACGGACAAGGGTGTGACGTGGACAACGAGCAATGCCAACGTGGCTACCGTGACCGACGGAGTCGTGTACGCTGTGAATGCTGGTACGGCCACCATCACAGTGACCACCACAGACGGCGCAAAGACCGCCACCTGCGAAGTGACCGTCAGAGGCACCATCGTTGACTACCTGACAGGCTACGTGGACGAACTCTGCATGTTCCAGCAGGCCCTGCCGCTAACGCTCATCAAGGCATACGCCACGAAGAGTCCGCAGGGCGACGAGGCCGGTCTGCTGACCTATCTCTCCTTCGACCGCCAGGAGCGGCAGAAGGACAACAGCATCGAGACGGTGGCCTACCCGTGGAGTAAGAAGATATACCTGGACGACATGGGCGAGGTGCGCTATGAACTGGACCCCGTGACGAAGCAGGCCACCTCGACACCGGTGCGCGACTATGTGTTCGTCGGTTCTGCCGACGAAATCCTGCGCCGCATCACCAGCGAGACGGCAGCCCCCGTGGTGCCCTACGAGGAACTGACGAACCTGAAGTTCAGTTTCGCCGGCAAGGACAACCAGGTGCTGGTGGGCATCGACGAACTGACACAGCGCATCAACCACAGGAACATCTACGTGACGCTGCGCGACGTGGAGGACAAGAACGGCAACGCGATGGCTTCGCCGCAGACGGCCTGCTACTATGTGAACAGCAGCAGTCTGCAGTGGTTGGCCAACCGCCTGTTGCAGAAGGTGGCCTACGGAGCGGGCGAGGAGCTCTATTTCGGCGTGGAAAACAAGAGTGCGACCTCGCGCACGTACACCATCGAGAACTGTCCGAAGTGGCTGACGCTCGACGCGTACAGCGACGTGGTGCCCGCACAGAGCATGGTGGTCATCACGGCAACGGTGAACCGCAGCCTGAACGTAGGCTCGTATGACGAAATCATCTATCTGACCGACGAGGACGGCGTGAAGGAGCCGCTGTACCTGAGCCTGACCGTGGAGGGCGAGCAGCCCGAATGGGCCGAAGGCATCAGCGGCGACCTGCTGCAGCACTCAATGAACATCGCGGGCCGCGTGCTGGTGAACGACGAGATAGACATCGACGCGAGAGACATCGTGGGCGTGTTCGCACAGGACGGACGCTGCCACGGCTTCGCCAACATCAGCTATTCGGCACTGACGGGCGAGAGCAACCTCTACCTGACGGTGTATGACAACCAGGCGAGCGGACGGGCACTGACCTTCAAGCTGTGGCAGTACTCGACGGGCCGCGAACTGGTGCTGACGCCTCCTGCGCCCATCACGTTCCAGAACGGCACCGTGCTGGGTACCGACGAGCCGGTGCTCTTCAGGGCCGGCACGGAGTATGTGCAGACCTTCGACCTGGCGGCAGGCTGGAACTGGGTATCGTTCAACGTGGCCAGCGAGAAGCTGTTCAACCTGGGCACCCTGCTCGACGGACTGCCCTGGAAGGAGGGCGACGTGCTGACCGACATGAACAGCGACGCGACGCTCATCTACCGCAGCGGCCACTGGCTGGTGTCGGGCGGATTGAGCGTGACCAGCCTCTCGCAGAAGAACGCCTACGCCATCATGGTACACGAGCCGGTGAAGTTCCCCATCGCGGGCAACGTGATCAAGCAACTCGACATGCGCACCATAGAACTGAAGCAGGGATGGAACGGCATAGGCTACACGCCGATGCTGAACCTGCCGATAGAGACGGCGCTGAGCGACTACTACGACAAGGCCCAGCCGGGCGACGTCATCAAGAGCCACGACCAGTTTGCGTACTTCACCGTGACGGGTGGCGTGGGCCGCTGGAAGGGCAGTCTGGAGTACATGAAGCCCGGCGAGGGATACATGCTGCTGCGCAAGGCCGACGCAAATACCAGTTTCGTCTATCCGTTCTACGAGCCTGGCTCGACGTTCATCGACGAGTGGTCGTACTCTACGGCGCGTGCTGCGGCTCCGGCAAAGGCTACGGGTAGGCGCGTCAGCGGGAATAGGGCCAAGGCGACGATGAGCGTGAGCGCAGTGGTAGAAGGCGTAGAGATGCAGGAGGGCGACAGGCTGGTGGCCTTCGCTGATGGCGAGATGGTAGGAACGGCCGCTGCTGTCAGCGGGGAAACCGCTGACCACACGGAGCCGCTCTACCTGAGCATCGAGGGCGACAAGCAGCAGGGCATCTGGTTCGCCATTGAGCGCGACGGCGAGATTGTCGCTGCCACCTCGGAGCAGATGACCTTCACGGCCAATGCCGTCATCGGCAGTCCGGACGAGCCGACGAAGATCAGCTTCGTTCAGACCGACCGCGAGGACGGCAAGTGGTACACCGTGAGCGGCATCCAACTGCCCAAGCGACCCACCCAGAGCGGCGTGTATATCTTTAATGGTAAAAAAGTAGTAATCAAATAAAATATGAATAAGAACATTATATATTCAGTAGCCATCCTGCTGGCAAGCCTCACATTTGGGGCTTGCAGCAGCGATGACGACAATACCTCGGCGGGCTACACCGTGGAGACCGTCAGCCAGGCCCCGGCGTGGCAAGTGGACTACAGCGGCAGCGAGAGCCGTCCCGACTGGCAGGAACCCAATACCGGCGACTACGAGAACTGGAGCATCATGCTGGTGCAGTTGGAGGACGCGCTGAAACCATACGTGTCGGGGGACGACCTGATGGCCCTCTTCATCGGCGGCCAGTTGCGCGGCCTGACTTCTCCCGCTACCTCGCAGGGCGCAGGCAGCGAGAGCGACAAGGGAAGCTTCGTGCTGAAGGCCTACGGCAACGAGGCCGACCAGAACGTGGTGAGCCTGACGCTGAGTTACTATTGCAGTCAACTGAAGCAGACCTTTTCGCGCACCGTGCAGATGCGCTACGACATGGGCAAGGTGTACGGCTTGGAGGAAGACCTCATCCCGCAGTTCACGCTGGGTGCCGCGAAGTATCCCGTGGTGAAGCAGGTGAACCCCGCCAGCCTCACCGCCTTCGCCAATGCCGCCATCACACCGGCTGAAGGCGACATCGTGGCCGCTTTCGTGGGCAGCGAGTGCCGGGGCGTGTCAACTCTCAACTCTCTGACCGTCTTCGGCCGCTCCGCCGGCGAGCACGTCACCCTGAAGTACTACCAAGCCGCCACCGGCAAGGTCTATACCTTCCCCGATGCCGTGGTGACGGTTCAGCAGTAACACAATGCGGTTCTCGTGCTCTTTGGGTTTCGCCCGAAGATCGGCGGTGTCCGTTTAGTCTCTGTAGAACAGAATAGTATAAAAATATAATAAGGTAAAGAAATGAAGAAGAAACTGATTTGGGCGCTTGCCGCCACCCTCGTTTGCGGCACGCTCACGTCCTGCTCCAGCGACGACGAGCCGATGGTGAATCCGCCTGTGGAGGAAGACGTGGCCCTTTCTTGCGTGAAGCCCGACTATCTGATGGCGGGCGACAAGGTGGCACTGATTTCGCCCTCTTACTTCACGCCGATGGAGAACGTGGAGAAGACCGCTGACGTGCTGCGGTCGTGGGGGCTGGAACCCGTGGTTGGCCCGAATGTGGGCAAGGTGGTGGACGGACGCTATGCCGGAACCGTGGCCGAGCGCGTGAGCGACATACGCTGGGCACTCGACGACCCGAGCATCAAGGCCATCATCTGCAACCGTGGCGGCTACGGCACCATCCAACTCATCGACCAGCTGACACTCACGGAGTGGGGTCAGCACCCCAAGTGGCTCTGCGGATTCAGCGACATCACCACCTTGCACGGACTGCTGACACGTGCCGGGGTGATGAGCATCCACGGCACCATGAGTTCGTTCCTCGCCGCCGGGGGCACCGACGCCACCAGCACACTGATGCGCGACCTGCTCATGGGGCGTGTGCCACGCTACGAACTGCCCGCCCATCCGCAGAACATCACGGGCCGGGCCAGCGGCACGCTGGTGGGCGGCAACATCTGCACTTTCGCTCCCAACCTCGGCTCGCAGGCCGATGCCACGATGGGGCAGGACCTCATCCTCTTCATCGAAGAGGTGGAGGAGTCTATGCACAACATCGACCGCCAGTTCAACATCCTGCGCATGAACGGTGTGCTGGACCGCTGCCGGGGTGTCGTCCTCGGCGAGTTCACCGACTGCGGCACGGAGTTCACCTACGAGAACGTGGAGGCCATGCTGCGCCAGTACCTCACAGCGTATGACATCCCCGTGCTCTGCGGATTCCCCGGCGGGCATGGCGACGTGAACCTGCCGCTGGTGATGGGTGCGCCCGTCACCATCGACGTGCGGACTGACGGTGCCACCCTCCAGTTCGACATCGACGGAGAGCAGCAGGGCGTCAGCACCGCCGACATCACGGCTCCAGCCACACCTGCTGCCGCACGGTTGCGGATGGCGGGAAAGAGAGAGTAAAACGAAAGCAATTAAACGAATATGAACAGAAAGAGACTATTGATGCTCGCCGCCATCCTGACATTCTGCGGCGCAAGTGTAATCACCAGTTGCAAGAGCAACAAAGAAGAAACCGCGGTTACAGTCAACCCGACCGATGATAACAGCCAGTTCGTTACCATCACCGACGTGGTGCCCGATGTGATTCTGGAGATACGCTACTTCGGCACGTACAACTTCGTGGGCAGTCGCATCGACGGCTATGAGGAGCCGACGGCATTGCTGACACGTCAGGCTGCCGACAGTCTGAAGAAGGTAAGCGATGATGTGATGAAGCAAGGGTATCGCCTGAAAATCTACGACGCCTACCGTCCGCAGAAAGGCGTTGACCACTTCGTGCGCTGGGCGCAGGACTTGGCGGACACGAAGATGAAGCCATACTTCTATCCCGACCTTGACAAGAACGTGCTCTTCCCCAAGGAATATATCTGCCTGAAGAGCGGTCACACACGCGGCTCGACCCTCGACCTGACGCTCTTCGACATGGCGACGGAAAAGGAACTCGACATGGGCGGCACCTTCGACTGGTTCGGTTCTGAGAGCCATCCCGACTTCTGCGGCAATCCCGAGACGGGCGAATATACGGGCGACAATTCGAAATCGCCTGCCGAGCCGAAGCGTAGCATCACCGCCGAGCAATTTGAGCACCGCATGATACTGCGCCGTGCCATGCTCGCCCACGGCTTCAAGCCCTTCGACACCGAGTGGTGGCACTTCACGCTGAAGGACGAGCCATTCCCCGACACTTACTTCACCTTCCCCGTAAGGCAATTGAATAAGTAAGATGAAACTATCTTGCTCTATCGCATCATTAAAAATCGAAGGGATTATGCGATAATTTCGCAGAAAAGTTGTATCTTTGCAGCCGTAATCACGTTAAAAGACAAGAAGATATGGCAGAAAAGAAATACAGCCTTTCGCTGGAGCAGTTGAACAGTCTGGTGAGCGATGCCGTAGCAACAGCCATCAGGAAACTGGACAACGTGGAAATCATCGACGACACCGCGGCCGAACCCGAAACGGGCAAGACTGCGATTGAGGTGGGCGAGATGGACAGCAAACAGTATCAGGAGGCCATGGACACGATGGCGCGCAACCGCGGTGCGGGCGACGAGCCGAAGGTGGGCATCTTCTGGTACAACGCTACCCGCAAGGAACTTTTCGGCGTGGTGACGCACAAGCGCACCGACTACCTGAAGCCGAATGCGGGCGGCGGACTGATTACCTGCAGCGAGATGCACGAGGACGTGTGGAAGAAGGAACTGCGCCGCCAGAAGTACCACGGCGACGGCACCGGCCCCTACAAGGGCGAGTACCAGATGAAGCCCCGCGGCCACGTGTTCTACCAGCCCGCCGACGACCAGTACATCATTGCCGTCGGCACGTGGATAGACGAGAGTCCCGAGGCCATCGAGCAGATCATCGACGAGTTCGACCTGCCCCGCGAGAAGACCATCGTCAAGAAGGCCTCGCACTGGGACATCGGCCAGACGTGGGCTTCGACAGATTAGCCTCATCGACATTTCCTCTCTCAATATATCCGCCGAGATTCTCACTGACAAGAGAGCCTCTGTGCTTTTATATCCGTCACTGTCTCAGAAGTGCAAAGACACGCTCCTGCCTTCGGGCGGAAGAAGAAACAACAAAGTTCAAAGGAATATATAATTGAATATACAATGAAGAAAATCAGACAATGGGCGCTCGCCGCCATCCTGACTATCTGCGGCTCGACAATTTTCACCTCATGCTCCAGCGAGGACGACCCGGTG
>JAGBJJ010000090.1 GCA_017934525.1 Prevotella sp. | reverse complement strand
GACACAATCCACTTGTCACCGTTGATGTCCACAATGTTATCGGTTGTCAGGTTCTTCACGTCCACGAATGCCAATGCCGTCCAACAAATAAACACGAAGATGTCGCGGACAAAGGCCAAGTCTGCATCCTCAAACTCATGGGTCATCACTTGCTTCAGTTCATCTTCTGTCAAAAATTCACGCTCCTTGCAGTTCGGGCTGATATGGTAATCGACTTTGTCGCTTGCAAGGCAAGAACTGGGCAAAGGGGTTGCGGGGAATCTTACCATTATAGTGCGCCCTCATCACGACTCCTTTCAGCCACATGCAGCGTTGCCAGATAGTGCCGCTTGCCAGTCCTCGCTCCGTGCTGAGGTAGGCGGCAAAGTCCTTGATAAAGTCGGGTGTCAGTTCTTCGACGAGCGAAGCGACTAAAGTCGATTACCAGCATTGATATGTCTTTACGACGATAATGGGAATCAATGAATGAAGCCGTGTCCTTTCTGGAGAGTTGCATTGCCCACAGGGTGCTAACAACCCTGTCCTTGCCGACACGTTTCTTGAGACTGGCAATGTCCTTGTCGAATGCGTTGAGCAATGTCTCATACTCGCTGCCGAATCCCTGATAGGAATTGCGTACCATCTCTGCCGTGACGAACGCCTCGCGGTCACACAAATGCTGGTAGTGTTTGATGATCTGTGCCTTGATATTGTCAAGGTCTCGGTTCAATTGCAAGGCTTCCTTGCTTCGCCCCTTGGCACAGTTGCCCTTCGCATCCCACAGGGCTAACGGGATGCTTTTCTTACAACTGAACTGGCTTTGGGTACAATTGATCGTAACCCTACCCATCACTGGCACGATGCCGTGGTACCCTCCCCGAGACACTCAGTCTCGTGGTCCCTCCCTTCTCCTTACCTCTGTTCACGTAGAACAATACTGAAAATGTGCTTCTACTCATGTTTCTTACTTGTTTTTAAATTCCGGCTGCAAAACTACTATCTTTTCCTGGTTCTGTCACTATGCAAAATATAGCAGTTTGCGGAATCAGAAACGGGTGGTGAGAGGTGCGTCGTTATGCCCTATATTGCCTATCCGATTAACGAAGTTTAACTGGTTCCAAAGACCGTCTCGCGGGTTACGGATAAGAAACCTAACTACTTCTTTATTCCTTCCAAATTTACTTTCAGCCTAAAACTGAACTTCCTCGATTTCCCCGTCTTGCCTTTTATTTACGGTCATTCTGCGTTAATTCTCCCAAATCCGTCTTTCGTTACAGACTTTTTTCGTAACTTTGCCCCTTACAGACGCGAAATTACTTCGTCTCGGCAAAAAAAAGAAAAAATTCTTTTGTTTTGCACTCTACTTTTCGTAACTTTGCAAACAAATTCACAACGTTATGGCAAAGAACTCCAAATGGCACGACGATTACTGGCTGATGCTGATGCAGATATACCTGAAGAAGCCTGCAGGCATGAAGCCGCTCTACTACCGCGACATGGTGGAGCTGAGCCTCGAGCTGCACATAGCACCCCAGGCCCTGCAGGCCCGCATGCAGCAGATAGCACGGCTCGACACGCCGCGCATTGAGCGCATCTGGCAGACCTACAGCAAGGCGCCGCAGCGCCTGCAGCGCGCCGTGGCTCTGCTGCGCAAGATGAACGGCTTCGGTGCCGCCGACGAGTTCTACGACGGCGTGGAGGTGCAGGAAACCTTCGAGAAAGACTTCCGCCCCCTGCCCGGCGACGACCGTTTCACACCCGCACAGCTCATCATGGTGCTCGACCTCTACTTCAGGCTGACGCCGGCCACCATGGTGGCGCTGACGCCCGAGGTGCAAGAGCTGGCACGGCTGCTGAAGCATAAGGCCGCCGAGGTGGTAGAGGTGCTCGACGTCTTCCAGCTCTGCGACCCCTATCTCAACCGCACCGAGGTGACCTTCTCGCCGCTACTGCTGCCCTGCCAGCAGGTGTGGCAGCGCTTCGGCAACCAAGACCCCGCCGTGCTCGCCGACTTTGCCACACAACTGAAAGAATACTTCAGATGAGCCAGATACAGATACAAGAACAACGACAGGAGCAGCGCCTCACCCAGACCATCTCGGCGCAGCAGCTGCTGCAGGCGCAGCTGGTGGAGCTGCCCATACAGCAGCTGGCAGAGAGGGTGGAGACCGAGATGCACGACAACCCCGCCCTGGAGACGCTGACCGACGACGACGAGCCCTGGGATGCCGCCCCGCACGAGGCCGACGACACGCCCGACGACGACTATGAGGCGCAGCGCGAGCGCGAAGAGCGCAGCGATGCCCTCGATGCCGCCCTGCAGAACATCGGGCGCGACGACGAGGACCTGCCCGTGTACCACGGCGGGCGCGCCACGGCCGAAGAGCGCGAGGAGATGGTCTACGCCGACAGCGCGTCGTTCTACGACCAGCTGCTGGAGCAGGTGGGCGAGCTGGAGCTGAGCGGCAACGACCGCTACGTCATGGAGTACATCATACGCTCGCTCGACGACGACGGACTGCTGCGCGTGCCTCTTGACAACCTCTGCGACGAGCTGGCCATCTATCATAACATCGACATCACACCCGCCGACATGGAGCGCCTGCTGAAGATGCTGCAGCGCTTCGACCCGCCCGGCATCGGCGCACGCTCGCTGCAGGAGTGCCTGCTGCTGCAGATTGACCGGAAAAGCGAGGAACAGAGCATGAAGGACGAAGCATCGGGCGCCGCCTCTCCGGCGCCAAGCATATCGCTCCGCTCTACCCTGAGTCTGATGCGCCACATCATCAGCGACTACTTCGACGAATTCACCAAGAAGCACTGGGACCGCATCAGCCAGAGCCTCGGGCTCAGCCAGAGCCAGGCCGACACGGTGTTTGCCGAGCTGCGCAGACTCAACCCCAAGCCGGGCGCCTCGATGGGCGAGGTGGTGGGCAAGTCGATGCAGCAGATTACACCCGACTTCATCGTCGACACACAAGATGACGGCACCATCACCTTCACGCTCAACAACGGCGACCTGCCACAGCTGCAGGTGTCGGAGACGTTCGCACAGCTGCTGAAGGAGTTTCAGCAGAACAAGCAGCACCTCACACGCCAGCAGAAGGAGGCCCTGCTCTACTCGAAGCAGAAGGTAGACGCCGCGCAGGGCTTCATCGACGCCATACAGATGCGCCGCCGCACGCTGACGCTCACCATGAAGACCATCATACGCCTGCAGCACCGCTTCTTCGAAGACGGCGACGAGGCCCAGCTGCGCCCCATGATACTGAAAGACGTGGCCGAGAAGACAGGCCTCGACCTGAGCACCATCTCGCGCGTGTGCAACTCGAAGTTCGCCCAGACGCGCTGGGGCATCTTCCCCCTGAAGTTCTTCTTCAGCGACGGCATCGTCACCGAGTCGGGCGAAGAGCTCTCCACACGCGAGATAAAAGCCGCCCTGCGCGACATCATCGACGCAGAAGACAAGCGCAAGCCGCTGAGCGACGAGGCGCTGAGCGCCGCCCTCGTGAGCAAAGGCTACCCCATAGCACGCCGCACCGTGGCAAAATACCGCGAACAGCTGGGGCTGCCCGTGGCACGGCTGCGCCGAACCCTATAACAACCGCCCTGACCGATGAGCCGAGAAAAAAACATCATCTACGCCGCACGGGCCGTGAGCATCATCTTCACCCCGTTCTACCTGCCGCTGGTGGGCCTGCTGGCACTCTTCACCTTCAGCTATCTCAGCCTGCTGCCGCTGGGCTACAGGCTCATCGTCCTCACGCTCGTCTATTTCTTCACCATCCTGCTGCCCACGTTCCTCATCCACCTCTACCGCCAGTCGCAGGGATGGTCGCTCATCGAGCTCTCCCACAAGCGCCGCCGCATGGTGCCCTATGCCATCTCCATCCTGTGCTACGTGGTGTGCATCTGGATTATGCGCTCGTTCAACGTCTACCACTTTGTGCCCAGCATCCTCATCGCCGCCCTGCTCATACAGATTGTGTGCGCCGTCATCAACGTGTGGTGGAAGATATCCACCCACACGGCCGGCATAGGGGGCGTCACGGGAGCGCTCGTCGTCTTCTCGGCCTTCTTCGGCTTCAACCCCGTCTGGTGGCTCTGCTTCGTGCTGCTGCTGGCCGGCGTGCTCGGCACGGCCCGCATGACGCTGCGCCAGCACTCGCTCGCCCAGGTGCTCTGCGGCTACTTCGTGGGGCTCGTATGCTCGGTGGTGGGCATAGTCTATATTGCATGACATCAAAAAAAAACATAGTTCGACATGAAACCTATCGTAAGCATCATCATGGGCAGCACAAGCGACCTGCCCGTCATGGAGAAAGCCTGCAAGCTGCTCGACGAGATGCAGGTGCCCTTTGAAGTTAACGCACTCTCGGCCCACCGCACACCCGAAGCCGTAGAAGCATTTGCGCGCGGCGCCCAGGAGCGCGGCCTGCGCGTCATCATTGCCGGTGCCGGCATGGCGGCCGCCCTGCCGGGCGTCATCGCCGCCTCTACCACGCTGCCCGTCATAGGCGTACCCATCAAAGGCATGCTCGACGGACTCGACGCCATGCTCAGCATCATACAGATGCCGCCGGGCATACCCGTAGCCACCGTGGGCGTCAACGGCGCACAGAACGCCGCCATCCTGGCCTGCCAGATGCTGGCTCTCAGCGACGAGGCCCTGGCCCAGCGCATGAAGGACTACAAGAGCGGCCTGAAGTCGAAGATTGAGAAAGCCAACCGCGAGCTGGCCGAAGTGAAGTTCAGCTACAAGACGAACTGACACACACAGAAAGAAACGAGAGATGAACCAGACACACTCTTACCAAAGACGCCCGACCACCACAACCCACGTGGGGGCCCTCACCATCGGAAGCGACAGCCCCATCCGCATACAGTCGATGGCCACCGTCGACACCAACGACACCGCAGGCTGCGTGGCCCAGGCCCGCCGCATCATCGACGCCGGCGGCGAACTGGTGCGTTTCACCACGCAAGGCTCGCGCGAGGCCGAGAACATGCAGCACATCTCGGCCGCCCTCAAGGCACTGGGCTACCACCAGCCGCTGGTGGCCGACGTGCACTTCAACGCCCGTGTGGCCGACATCGCCGCCTGCCACTGCGAGAAGGTGCGCATCAACCCGGGCAACTACGTCGACCCCGGACGCACCTTCAAGCATCTGGAGTATACCGACGAGGAATACAACGAGGAGCTGAAGAAGATTGAGCAGCGCCTCTTACCGTTCATCAATATCTGCCGCGAGCACCACACGGCCGTGCGCATCGGCGTGAACCACGGCTCGCTCTCCGACCGCATCATGAGCCGCTACGGCGACACGCCCGCAGGCATCGTGGAGAGCTGCATGGAGTTTCTGCGCATCTTCAAGCGTGAGCATTTCGACGACGTGGTCATCTCTATCAAGGCGTCGAACACGGTGGTCATGGTGCAGAGCGTGCGCCTGCTCGTCAGCGCCATGGACAAAGAGGGCATGCACTACCCGCTGCACCTGGGCGTCACCGAGGCCGGCGAAGGCGAAGACGGGCGCATCAAGAGTGCCGTGGGCATCGGCGCACTGCTCACCGAGGGCATTGGCGACACCATACGCGTCAGCCTGAGCGAGGAGCCGGAATGCGAGATACCGGTGGCCCGCAAGCTGGTGGACCTCATCCCCGAATGCACCCGGCTGCGCCATGAGGCCGAGGCGGGCATCAACGACGACACCATTGCGCTCAGCATCGACGCCCCCGACTACGAGACGCTGCGGCTGAAGGCCGCCATGGCCGTCGGTGCCCTGCTCATCGACCGCAAGGCCACCAAACTCGTGCTCAGCACCCCTCACGACGCATCCTTCGCCCCCCGTCTCGCGCAGCTCTCCGATGCCATTCTGCAGGCAGCACGCATCAAGTTCACCAAGACGGAGTATATCTCGTGCCCCGGCTGCGGCCGCACGCTCTACAACCTGCAGGACACCATACGCCGCATCAAGGCTGCCACGAGCCACCTGGTGGGCCTGAAGATTGGCATCATGGGCTGCATCGTCAACGGCCCAGGCGAGATGGCCGACGCCGACTACGGCTACGTAGGCGCCGGACGTGGCAAGATTAGCCTCTACAAGGGCAAGGAGTGTATTGAGAAGAACATACCCGAGGCCGAAGCCGTCGACCGTCTGCTGGCTCTCATCGAGGCCGACCGCTGACCGAAGGCTTAAAGAAAGGCGGCAGCAAGACGCCCTGCCAATAGGCATGGGGCGTCTTGCTGCCGCCTTCTGTCGGGCAGAACGCATCAGAGTTCGGCGAAGAGCTCACGCATTCCCTCAGAGGCGCCTTTCTGAATCTGGCGCACACGGCCGCCGGCACTCACGGGGTGGGGGTCGATGAGATAGATGGGCGTGCCGGCCTTGGCGTAGTGCACGAGTCCGGCGGCGGGATAAACCACCAGCGACGTGCCGATGATGATAAGTATGTCGGCCTCCATCACCTCTTGCGCCGCCCGCTCAATGTTAGGCACCGCCTCGCCGAAGAACACGATGTAGGGGCGCAGCAGCGAGCCGTCGCCGGCCTTCGTGCCGGGTGCCACCTCACAGTTGTCGGGCGTCAGCGTCTGCTGATAGCGCACGTCTTCCACGTTGCGGCTTGAGCACACCTTCATCAACTCGCCGTGCAGGTGAATCACGTTGGTCGAGCCGGCCTGCTCGTGCAGGTTGTCCACATTCTGCGTCACCACCACCACCTGGTACTTCTCTTCCAGCCGGGCCACCAGCTTGTGGCCCTCGTTGGGCTTGGCGTTCCAGCACTTGCGCCGCAGCATATTGTAAAAGTTGGTCACCAGTGTCGGGTCAGCCTCCCATCCCTCGTGTGTAGCCACCTGCTCCACGGGGTAGTTCTCCCACAGACCGCCAGCGTCGCGAAACGTCTTCAGCCCGCTCTCCACCGACATGCCTGCACCTGTCAAAACAACTATCTTCTTCATAACTTACACATAAGATTTATTAAAACTCTACAAAAATAGTGATTTTTCCCGAAATAAAGTGCAGGAATCAGAGAAAATGTTTAACTTTGCACGATTTTTATAGAGTATCATACCTATTAATATTATAGAGAAAGAAGAATTATGGATAAACTGAGCTATGCCCTCGGTCTGGGCATCGGACAACAGCTGGCACAGATGGGTGCCACCAACCTCAACGTAGATGACTTCGCACAGTCCATTCGCGACGTGCTGCAGGGCAACCCCCTGAAAATCAAGCATCAGGAAGCACAGCAGATTGTGCAGCAATACTTCATGGAGCAGGAGCAGAAGCTCAACGCCGAGCGTGCCGAAAAGGGCAAGCAGGCCAAGGCCGAAGGCGAGAAATACCTGGCTGAGAATGAGAAGAAGGAAGGCGTGGTGACGCTGCCCAGCGGCCTGCAGTATCAGGTGCTGAAAGAAGGCAACGGCAAGAAGCCCACGGCCAAGGACCAGGTGAAGTGCCACTACGAGGGTTTCCTCATCGATGGCACCGTGTTCGATTCGAGCGTGCAGCGCGGCGAGCCTGCCGTGTTTGGTCTGCAGCAGGTCATTGCCGGCTGGACCGAGGGTCTGCAGCTGATGCAGGAGGGCGCCAAATACCGTTTCTTCATCCCCTACCGCCTGGCCTATGGCGAGGGTGGTGCCGGGCAGATGATTCCTCCTTTCGCCACGCTCATCTTCGATGTGGAGCTCATCGAGGTGCTGTAAAGTCGCAGCGCATTATGACGTCATCACATCATCACGAAATAACGACAAAAAAACAACAATAAAAAACAAAACGCAATGAAAAAGATTTCTTTTGTAGCCGCTATGGCTATCGCTGCCGCCACGATGATATCGTGCGACGGCAATGCTCCTCAAGCCAACATGAAGAGCGATGTCGACACATTCAGCTATGCCCTCGGCATGGCTCAGACACAGGGACTGAAGCCCTACCTCTCAGAGCGTCTGGGTGTTGACACCACCTATCTGGCCGACTTCATCAAGGGTGTCAACGAAGGTGCCAACGCTGGCGACAACAAGAAGAAGGCAGCCTACTTTGCCGGTATCCAGATTGGCCAGCAGATTGCCAACCAGATGGTGAAGGGCTACAACTACGAGCTCTTTGGCGAAGACAGCACCAAGACCATCTCGCTGAAGAACCTGCTGGCAGGCCTCGTCAGCGGCGTCAGCGGCCGTGGCGGCAAGATGACCATCGAGGAAGCCGACTCTGTGGCTCAGGCCCTGATGACTAAGATTAAGGCTTCGCGCTTTGAGGAGAACAAGAAGAAGGGCGAGCAGTTCCTGGCTGAGAACGCCAAGAAGGAAGGTGTGAAGACCACCCCCAGCGGCCTGCAGTATAAAGTGCTGAAGGAAGGCAACGGCGCCGTGCCCACCGACACCAGCACCGTGATGGTGAACTATGAGGGCCGCCTCGTCGACGGCACCGTGTTTGATGCCAGCAACAAGTACGGCGACAAGCCCGCCCAGTTCCGCGTCAACCAGGTCATCAAGGGCTGGACTGAGGCTCTGAAGATGATGCCTGTCGGCAGCCAGTGGGAGATTTACATCCCGCAGGAGCTGGCCTACGGCGCACAGGGCCAGCGCGGCATCGACCCCATGTCGGCTCTTATCTTCAAGGTAGAACTCGTTGAAGTGAAGTAACACGGCCTTATGAAGAAGCAACTCATCGTAGCACTCGCCCTTGTGGTGAGTGCTTCGTTTACCACGGCCGAGGCCGCCAAGAAAAAGAAGAAGGAAGCTAAGAAACCCGTGGCCGAGGCCATGGCACCCTTAGTGATAGCCAACGGCAGCGACTCGCTCAGCTATGCCGCCGGCATGACCCTCACCGAGGGCCTGCTGCCTTTCCTGCAGAACCAGCTGAAGGTCGACACGGCCTACATGGCCGACTTTGCCGAGGGTTTCCGCCATGCACTGCTCAGCGCCGACAACCCGCGCGAGGTGGCACGCATGGCTGGCATACAGATTGCCGAACAGGTGAAGCAGCGCATGCTGCCCGGCATACGCCAGGAGTTCACCGACACGCCCGACACCATCATCGAACAGACGCTCTTCCGCGGCTTCACCGATGCCCTCACGGGCGACACCTCCCACTTCAGCAGTGCCGCCGCGCAGCAGCTCTTCCGCGACAAGCAGGCATACAACAAGCAGGCCAAGGCCCAGAAGCTGACGGCTGCCGGACGCCAGTGGCTGGCTGAGAACAAGACGAAGGAGGGCGTCATCACCACGCCCAGCGGACTGCAGTACAAGGTGCTCAGGCAGGGCGATGGCGAGGTGCCCCAGAAGACCGACCGCGTGAAGGTGCACTACGAAGGGCGCCTCATCGACGGCACTGTGTTCGACGCCTCGTCGAAGCATGGCACCGAGCCCGCCTCGTTCCGCGCCGACCAGGTGATTAAGGGCTGGACCGAGGCCCTCACCATGATGCCCGTCGGTTCGAAGTGGCAGCTCTACATCCCGCAGGAGCTGGCCTACGGCGAGCGCCAGGCCGGACAGATACCGCCCTACTCCACGCTCATCTTCGACGTAGAGCTGGTGGGCATCGACAAGTAAGCCATCCCCCTACCCGCGCACTGCAGACAGCAGCCTTTCGCGCGCGTCATCCCTTTTGAGGAGTCCGGGCCGCCAGACGCACCCGGACTCTTTTTTTATATGCCAGTTTCGCAGCCATGGCAGCGCTTTTTCGCTACATTTATTTGGCAGAACGGGAAAAAATGCCTATTTTTGCACCTACGAACATTAACCCGACAACGCCTATGGCACGAATAGCAATCAGCCTCTCGGGCGGCGGCTTCCGCGCAGCCACCTTCCATCTGGGCTCACTGTCCTACCTGAACCACCTGCGCACGGCTGGCGGCACGCCGCTGCTCGACCATATCGCAGCCGTTTCCACCATCTCGGGCGGCACGCTCACCGGCCTGTGGTTCATACTCGGCAAATGCCGCGGATGGAGCAACGACGAGTCGCTGGCACGCCTGGCCCGGCTGCTGCTGAAAGGCGACATCATCGACCGTGCCAGCCACGAGTTCCTCTGCGGGGCAAACAAAAACAACTCGCTCATCCGCGAGATGGTGAAAATTTACGACGAGGACATCTTCGAGGACGCCACCTTAGGCGACCTGATGGACAAGATTGACGTCATCAGCATCGACGACTTCTCGGCCAATGCCACTGAGTTCAACAACGCCACCGAGTTCCGCTTCCAAGTGGGCAAGGCCGTGAAGACCGAGAAGAAAGGCACGTCGCGCGGCATCGTGGGCAATGCCTACAACAACATACCGCTCGGCGTGGCCCGGCAGATACGCCTGGCCGAGGTCTTCGCCGCCTCGTCGTGCTTTCCAGGCGGCTTCGAGCCTCTCTTCTTCCCCCGCGACTTCCAGTTCAGCCGCAACGAAGCCAACGCCGAGGCCCTGCTGAAGCTGAAGCACGTGGCGCTGATGGACGGCGGCGTGGTAGACAACCAGGGCATCGAGCCCATCAACCTCATACGCAACCGCAAGGACCTCGACCTCTTCATCATCTCCGACGCCGGCCGCGGCCACGAAAAGCCCTACGACTATCAGGAGAGCCGCCATCTGCCGTGGCTCACCGTCCACCGCATCAACGTGACGCTCAACGTGGCCATCATCGCCGTGGCGCAGTTCCTGCTGTGGGTGCCCCAAGGCTTCTGGACCGGCTTCTTCCTCGGACTGACGCTCATCTTCCTCACCATGCGCGTGGCCACGGCCCTCGCCTCGCGCCGCCTCATCAAGCGCTACGCCCGCCAGGTGCCCTTCAGCTTCAACTGGAAGGAGTTGCTCCACATACCCGTGTCGAAGTACATCAATCTCATCGCATCGCGAGCCACCTCGATGCTCACCCTCACCGACAAGGTGTTCATGAACCATATACGCTCGCTCAACTACGACACCATCTACAACGACCCGCGCTGGCAGAACCGACGCATCATGAACGCGCTCTACGAACTGTGCAGTGCACGCAACTGGAGCAAGAATCTGAAAGACAACAAGGCGAAAGGACAATACATCGTCAGCGACGAGGAGCTCCGCCTCATGGAGCCGAGCGACGCCATCAACCAGACATCAGACAACGCCGCCGACATGGCCACCACCCTCTGGTGGAGCGCCGACGACCGCCAGAAAGGCAAGCCTCAGGCACTTGCCGCCACCGGGCAGTACACCCTGTGCTGGAACTTGCTTGAATACATCTACCGACTCCGAAAAGACACTACAAACCTGGGGCCGCAGGCTGACACCATCATCAGTCTGCAAGCACAGCTCGAAGACGATTGGAGGCACTTTAAAAAAGACCCGCTATGGCTGCTCAATGAGCTTGGAATGACGGAATAATGGCATTCAATTTACTAAATATTGCATTTTCTTGCGAATTTTTTTGCATGTGTCAACAAAAATATGTAACTTTGTTCGGTAAAAAGAAGAATAATGTCATTATCAGATGGAAAAAATTGACAACTTAGACAAGAAAATCTTGAGCATTCTCTCAAAAAACGCACGCATTCCTTTCAAAGATGTAGCAGCCGAATGCAACGTCTCGCGAGCAGCAATCCACCAGCGCGTACAACGCCTCATCGACAACCATGTTATCACCGGAAGCGGATTCGACGTCAACCCCGAGTCGCTCGGCTACACCACCTGCACCTATGTGGGCATCACCCTCGAGCGGGGTTCGCTCTACAAAGGGGTAACCAAGCGGCTGGAACTCATACCCGAAGTGGTGGAATGCCATTTCACCACAGGCCCATACACCATGCTCGTCAAGCTCTACGCACGCGACAACGAGCAACTCATGAAACTGCTCAACGTGCAGCTGCAGGAGATTGAGGGCGTAGTGGCCACGGAGACTCTCATCTCGCTCGAACAAAGCATCAAACGCGAAATACCCGTGAATTTTGAAGATATAAAGAATGAATAGATTTAATCTAAGTGCCCATCTGACTGACATCTACCAGCACTTCAGCAACCGCCGCGAGCGGCCCGTGATAGGCATCACCGGCAACTACGGCGAACTGACGTGCAAACTGAGCGAGGGCTACTACAAGCAGATTGACGCTGCCGGTGGTGTGCCGCTCATCATCCCCCCGCTGACTGACGAGCAGACGCTGACCAGCACGCTCGACCGCATCGATGCCCTGCTGCTCAGCGGCGGAGCTGACATCAACCCACTCTTCCAGGGCGACGAGCCCGTGCCCCAGCTGGGAGGCATCAACGCCGAGCGCGACCTGCCCGAGCTGCTCATCACTCGCCTGGCCTTCCACCGGCAGATGCCCATCCTCGGTATATGCCGCGGCATACAGACACTTGCCACCGCGCTCGAAGGGCGCGTCACACAGCATATCTGCACCCCCATCAAGCATTCGCAAGACGCCGACCGCGCCGAGCCCACCCATACCGTGGCCATCGTGCCGCAGTCGCTGCTCAGCCGTATCTTCGCGCCCGACAGCGCCGAAGACAACACCGGCAGCGTACGCCTGGCAGTCAACTCGTTTCACCATCAGGCCGTGGGCTCACCAGGGCCACACCTGAAGGTGGCAGCCACCGCGCCCGACGGCATCATAGAGGCCGTGGAGAGCAGCGAGCACAAGCCCGTCGTGGGCGTGCAGTGGCACCCGGAGTGCATGGGTGCCGACGGGCAGCCCCTCTTCCAATGGCTCGTCGGCGAGGCACGCCTCTACCGGCAGACGTGCCGGCTGCATGACCAGACCCTCACCCTCGACACCCATTGCGACACGCCCATGCTCTTCCCGCAGGGCATACGCTTCAACACGCGCGACGAGCGCATCCTCGTCGACCTGCCCAAGATGACCGAAGGCCGGCTCGACGCCACCATCATGGTGGCCTATCTGCCGCAGGATTGGAAAAAATTCCAGCCCGACGGCATCCTGACGCCCTGCCAGTATGCCGACCATATCTTCGATGAAATCGGCAAAATCGTGAACGGGAGCAACGGCTCTGTAGCCCTGGCCCGCACCCCCCACGACCTGCTGGTCAACAAGCAGCAGGGGCGCAAAAGCATCATGCTCGGCATTGAAAACGGACTGGCCTTGGAAGGCAGTCTCGACAACCTGGCCCACTTCGCCCAGCGTGGCATTGTTTACATGACGCTCTGCCACAACGGCGACAACGACATCTGCGATGCCGCCTCACGCTCAGTGCAGACCCACGGCGGACTGAGCGACTTCGGGCGCAAGGTGATAGCCGAGATGAACCGCCTGGGCATCATGGTCGACCTCAGCCACGGCGGCGAGCGCAGCTTCTATGACGCCCTCGATGTGTCGGCGCAGCCCATCGTGTGCAGCCACTCGTCGGCACGTGCACTCTGCGACCACCCGCGCAACCTCACCGACGACCAGATGCGCCAGCTGGCCCGCAAGGGCGGCGTCTGCCAGGTGACGCTCTACCCCGGTTTCCTGCGCACCGACGGCGAGGCTTCCATCCTCGACGCCCTGCAGCATCTAGAGCATGCCATCCAGCTGATGGGCATCGACCACGTGGGTCTCGGTTCCGACTTCGACGGCGACGGCGGCGTGCCCGGACTGGCTGACGCCAGCGAGTACTTCAACTTCACCCGCCACCTGCTGCGCCGGCGCTACAGCCAGCACGACATTGAGCTCATCTGCGGCGGCAACTTCCTGCGCGTCATGAGGCAGGTACAGAGAGAAGGGGTTGAGCGATAATTAGCCCAAATACCTTTGTCGTTTCAGGAAAAATAACTACCTTTGCGGCTGATTATGAAAACAACGAAGACTATCATCAGTGTCATCGCCGCCATAGCAATGGCTGCCTGCGGTGGCACGCGGCAGAGCAGCCAGGCCGACAACGCAGCTGCCATGGAGCCCGTGGGGCCCGCCTTCTCGGCCGACTCGGCCTATCGCTTCTGCGAAGCCCAGTGTGCCTTCGGACCGCGCATCATGAACAGCGAGGCCCACGAGCGTTGCGCCCAGTGGATTGCCGCCAAGTTCCAGCAGTATGGCATGCACGTCACCGAGCAGCGCGCCACACTCACTGGCTACGACGGCACCCCACTGCTGAGCAACAACATCATAGCCAGCTACCAGCCGGAACTTGCCGACCGCATCATCATCTGCGCCCACTGGGACAGTCGCCCCTGGGCCGACAACGACCCCGACGAGCAGAACTGGCGCACCCCCGTCATAGCTGCCAACGACGGCGCCTCGGGCGTGGCCGTGATGCTCGAGCTGGCAAGGCTCATCAGCAGGCAGGGCTCTGCCACAACGACAGCGGCACTCAACCCGCAGCTGGGCATCGACTTCATCTGCTTCGACGCCGAAGACTGGGGCACACCGCAATGGGCTGAGTCAGAGTCGGCCGACACATGGGCGCTGGGTGCCCAGCACTGGGCCCGCCATCCGCACCGCGAGGGCTACAGCGCACGCTATGGTATCTTGCTCGACATGGTGGGCGGCCAGGGAGCCCGCTTCTACCGCGAAGGCTACTCCATGCAGTATGCTCCAGCCATCGTCAGCCGCGTGTGGCAGGCAGCCCAGGTCGTGGGCTACGGCGGCTACTTCCCCCAGAGCGACGGCGGCTACATCACTGATGACCACGTGCCCGTCAACCAGCTGGCCGGCATACCCTGCATCGACATCATACCCTTCTATCCCGACTGCGCCGAGAGCAGTTTCGGACCGACATGGCACACCGTCAACGACGACATGGACCACATCGACCGCCAGACGCTCGGCGCCGTAGGGCAGACCTTGGTGCAGGTGCTTTTCAGCGAGTAGCATCCTCTGCGCAGACACTGCACAACCAATGAAAAACACTTTACGCAAAACCCTCTTCCTGCTCTCACTCTGCCTGACAGCGGCCCACGGCGCAGCACAGACCGGCGAGTCGGAGTGGCAGCAGGTCTACGAGGAGATGATGGACCTGAACGACGACGATGACGAGACCGGCACCGACGACTGCTACGACCTGCTGGAGCAGCTGGCCGACCACCCGCTCAACCTGAACACGGCCTCACGCGAGCAACTGGAACGGCTGCCCTTCCTGAGCCGTCAGCAGGTGATGGACATCGTGGAGTATCGCGACCGCTACCACGGCTTCAGCTCACTGGGCGAGCTGCGCATGATAGGCTCGCTCAGCTTTCAGCAGGTCAGGCTGCTGCCCTTCTTCGTCGTGGCAGCCCAAGCAGAGCAGCAGGAGCATTTCCCGAAACTGACCGACATCATACGCCACAGCCGCCACACACTGACGGCCACGGCACGCCTGCCCTTCTATGAACGCAGGGGCGACCGCAACGGCTATCTGGGCTATCGCTACCGCCACTGGGTGAACTACAACATAGACTATGCCGACCACCTGCGACTGGGCATCACAGCCTCGCAGGATGCCGGCGAGCCTTTCATGGCCGGTGGCAACGCATGGGGCTACGACCTCTACAACTACTACCTGCAGCTGCGCCGCCTGGGACGTGTGGAGCAACTGGTGGCAGGAAAATATAAGCTCTCGATGGGCCTGGGCCTGGTGATGGGCACCAGTTTCCAGCTGGGCAAGCTGGCCTCGCTACAGTCGATGGGGCGCAAGAACCAGTCGGTGCGGCCTCATACATCACGTTCAGAGGCCGACTATCTCCAGGGGGCGGCCGCCACGCTACGTCTCTCATCAGCACTCAGACTGACCGCCTTTGCCAGCAGCAGGCCCGTGGATGCCACGCTCACACCCGGCGGCCAGGCGCTGACGCTGACCTATGCAGGCTACCACCGCACGCCGAAGGAGATGGAGAAAAAACACAACACGCAGCTGACCGCCGCCGGCGGTTCACTGGCCCTGCGGAAAGGGGCTTTCAGGGCGGGCATCAACGTCGTCTATACACACCTCAACCGACAGCTGGCCCCCGACCGCAGCGTGCTCTACCGACGCTACTATGCCCACGGCGACCACTTCATCAACGCAAGCATCGACTACGCCTACACCAGCCACCGGCTGAGCGCCAGCGGCGAGACGGCCATCGACAGACAGGGCCATCTGGCCACCCTAAACAGTGCCACCCTCCGGCTGGGCAGCAACCTGAACCTCGTGGCCCTGCATCGCTTCTACAGCTACCGCTACACCTCACTCTACGGCCACAGCTTCAGCGACGGCAGTCGCGTGCAGAATGAGAGCGGGCTCTACGTGGGCACCGTCTGGCGCCCCCTGCCCCACTGGCAGCTGCAGGCTTATGCCGACTACGCTTCACACCCCTGGGCCCGCTATCAGGTGTCGCGGCCGTCGCATACGGCCGACATGCTGCTGCATGCCACCTACGACAGCCGCCGGCTGACGGTAGAAGCACAGTATCGCGCCCGGCTCCGGCAGAAAGACAATGCCGACAAAAGCGCCCTGACAGCCGACGACAGCCACCGGCTGCGCCTCACCGCCACGCTGCATGGCAGCCGCGCCTGGACCTCGAAGACCCAGATAGACGTGGTGAGCACACGTTACAAACAGACCGCACGCGGCTGGCTGGCCGGTCAGCGCCTGACCTACAGCCATGGCCGGCTGGGCCTCAGCATGACGGCAGCCTGCTTCGACACCGATGCCTATCAGAGTCGTGTCTACATGTATGAGCCACATGTGCAAGGCGACTTCGCCATGCCGTCATACTATGGCGAAGGCCTGCGGCTCACCATGATGGGCCGGGCCGACATCGGCCGCCACCTACGGCTGACGGCCCGTCTGGGCTATGTAGACTATTTCGACCGCCAGACCATCGGCAGCGGCTTGCAACAGATAGACCATTCACATGCCACCGACCTCGACCTGCAGTTGCGCTGGCGTTTCTGAACTCCCGATGGCAACAATACGAAATATTATTCCTTTGGCAAAATCATTTGGATAGAAAACGGATTGGAGGAACGGGGGGACGGCTCTTTG